>JAJRVV010000076.1 GCA_024277135.1 Chloroflexota bacterium
AGACGGCCGTCTCTTGCCCGACTTGGCCCAACAAATCTGGCACATCCACATGGACGAAACCATCCGCGAATACATCGTCCGGTTGGTATTTGCTACCCGCCAGCACAAAGATTTGATTTTGGGGGCCAGTCCGCGCGGCAGCCATGCCTTGTACCGTTCCGGGCAAGCTTTGGCGGCGCTGGACGGCCGTTATTACGTGCTGCCCGATGACATTAAACAAGTGGCAACGGCCGTGCTGCCGCATCGCTGCCTGCTCCATCCCGAAAGCGCTCTGCGCGGCGTCACCATTTCCCACATCCTCGATGACATCCTGGCCGCCACCCCGCTTGACATTGGCGACCTTACTTAAAAGCAGAAATCAGAAGGCAGAAGACAGAACACCTTCATCCTTCATCCTTTGAAATGGACTTTTCCCTGCTCCTCATTTTGTTATTTATCGTCGCTTTCCTCCTGCGAGTGGATTTCATTTTCTACGTCATTTACGTGGCGGCGGGGGTTTATCTGTGGAGCCGGTGGCGCGCGCCGCGCGTCTTGCGCCATCTCCACGCCAGCCGCCATTATCATGACCACGCCTTTTGGAGCGAAAAAGTGACCATCACCCTGCGCCTGCGCAACAGCAGCCGCCTGCCCACCCCCTGGCTGCAACTCAACGAAAGCGCAGTCGTCCAGTTGGGCGCCGGCGGCCAAATGCGGCACGCTTTGTCCCTGCGCGGGCGGGAGACGGCCGTCTTCTCCTACCAGGTTCAGGCGCATCAACGCGGCCACTACCGGATCGGCCCCATGCAAATCACCACCGGCGACTTGTTTGGCTTCCAGGCCAATCAGACCCGTTTTTTAGCCGCCGCCACCCTCACCGTTTATCCCCGCATCCTGCCATTGGCGCAGCTCAACCTGCCCTCCCGCCTCCCGTTTGGGGCGCTGCCCAGCCAGCAGCGGCTTTTTGCCGATCCCGCCCGCCCAATGGGGAACCGGGCGTTTCAATCCGGGGATTCGCTGCGCAGCATTAACTGGAAGACCAGCGCCCACACCAACCAACTGATGGTTAAAACGTATGAACCGGCTATTTCACTGCAAACGGCCGTCCTGCTCAATCTGCACGCCCCCAACTACCAACGTCAAAACCGGGCCGTCTACACCGAACAAGCCATCGAAACGGCCGCTTCGCTGGCCGCCCGCCTCATCAGCCAAAAACAGCCGGTGGGCCTCATCACCAACGGCGCCGACCCTTTGGCTGGCGACCAAGAATCGCTCACTTTCGACAAAGACACGGGCCGATTGCATCGAGATACCGAAACCAGCGCCCCCTTGCCGCCCGCCATCCCGCCACGAAACGGCCGTCCCCACTTGATGAAAATCCTGGAACGGCTGGCTCGTATTGAAAGTGCGGAAACTGTCCCATTCGCCGCCTGGATACCCACCGCCTGCGTTCAATTGGGCTGGGGAACCACCATCCTGGCCATCACCGGGCGGGGGGATGCCCAAACTGCCCAGGCATTGCATCACCTGGTGCGCGCCGGTCTGAATCCGGCGCTGATCACCGTGGAACCAGACGCCAATTTTAGCCGGGTGCAAGAGCGGGCGCGGCAACTGGGATTTGCGGCCTACAACATCACCTCGGAAGCAGGTTTGAAACGAGGATTACGGCCGTTACCGGGAAGAAGACCGGCATGATTCCCCGCCAGCCGCACCCCCTCACTCGCTGGCTGTCCCTACCCCTCCTCATCACGCTGCATGTGTTGGCGCTGGCCGCCGGATTCCTCAGCCTGCTCCCATTTCTGGTCGGGAACGACCGGCCCTGGAACACGCTGCTACTCCTGCTGACGGCCGTCAGTCTGGAATCGATTTACACGACTCAATGGCTGCGACATCCCAGCCGATTGACGCTGAATCATCTCGTCTACCGCATCTCCGAACTGGTCGTCATCTTTCTGGGCGCGCGGCTGTTCACCTGGCTGGCCTCCGGCAATTGGCCGACCACCGATCTACTTCCGGACGCCCTGCGCTCCCCCTCGCAACTCTTTCAGGATGGCTTTTTCATCGTAGCGATGGGGATGACGCTGGCGGTCTGGTTTCGTGCCCAAAAAATTACTGCCTTGTTTCTCAATCTGGCGATTCACCCGGCCGAAGCGGATTATTTCTCACGGCCGTCTACCGAACGGAAAACCGCCAACAAACCAATCGTCTTCTCCCGCGAACCGGCCGTCCGCGACTTCTTCAGCCAATGGATCGGCGGCGGCATTCTTCTGATTTTACTGACGGCAGGGATCATCATTGGCCGGGTCAACACAGGCGACGGCCGTACCCTGCCCGCCCATTTGCTCATCGCCCTCCTCACCTACTTTTTTACCGGCTTCTTCCTCTTTAGTTGGGGACGGCTGGCGCTCCTCAACGCCCGCTGGTTCCTGTCCGGCGCCGTTGTCGCCGCCGGCATGAACCGGATGTGGTGGCGGCAAACGTGGCGCATCATTTTGGCAATGGCGCTCATCGCCGCATTCCTGCCGCTTGGCTCCACCTTTGCCATTGGGCGGGTGTTGTCGCTTTTAGCTGCCGGCATTGTCTGGCTGGCAACCGCTTTTTTCACTCTGCTCATAGCGATTTTATCTTTGCTGGCGCTCCCCTTTGCCGGTTTGCCAGATGCCGCTCCAGAGCCGCTGCCCACGCTAGGGCCACTGCCAACGCCAGCGCCTCCGCCAACGGCCGTCCTTCCCAGCGACACCCTGGGCATGATCGCCAGCTCGCTGTTTTGGGCAATAGCCCTCGTCATGGGCATCGCCGCCATCTCCTTTTTTCTTCGGGATCGGGGATTTCGTCTGGCTCTCAACCGGATGCAAGTTCGGATGTGGTGGCAAGAATTTGTGATGTGGCTGACGGCCGTTTGGCGGCACAACATCAAAACACCCCGCCTGCGCCCATTTTGGCCCGAAAAAGTGTCAATCCCAGCCATTGGCAAAGTTGCCTCCGACCGATGGCGCTTCATCCGCCTCTCTGCTCTTTCCCCTCGTGACCAAATCCGCTATTTCTACCTTTCCATCGCCCGCCGCGCCGGCAAAAAAGGCGCGCGCCGTCCAGATAACGCCACTCCCCTGGAATACGCCCAGCATTTAGTCGAAAAATGGCCGGATGCCAATGAAGCAATCAATGGCTTAACGGAAAAGTTCCTCGAAGCCCAATATACCCCCCGCCCTATCCCTTCGGCAGAAATCAGTCCTATCAAAAAACATTGGCGGTGGTTGCGCGATAAAATCCGCCGCACCGCTGATGATACATCTGTTCCATAATTTCCCCGGAAACCCCTCCAGTTTTTTAGAGAAATTTGCACCCATCATGCGCTTTTCGACACAATTGATGACATCATTCCCCAGATCAACACGCCGACAATAATACGAAATATGACGGCGCTCAAGGCGAACTTGGCCCAGTTTAACAGCAAAGTCAATACCACTGCCAGGATGGCGCCCACAAACAAACCAATGATGCCGCCCTTGATGACCTTATCTGGAACCTGTGTGGTCACGCCCAAAATCATTCCGATAAAAATGGCCAGCAAAATCATAAAAAAGGCGTTCAGGATCATTGGCCCCAATACATTTTGCTGTGAACCTTGAAATGCATCCAGAATTGACCCCATGGAAGAGCCGGTTAGTTGGGAAATGCGAAAAACCTGATATATGCCCATGATCAACGCGCCAAAGACGCCAAGCAGGATGCCCCGCATCATGGTGTCCGGGTCCTGAACCATGGGCATCACCAATGCGCCCACCGCCACGCCAATCACCACGCCCGTGAGTGCCGAAGCAATGAGATTGTCAATCAATGTAGCAGAAACGGCCGTCAAAATTGTCTGTAGTATCGTTAAAGTCATCTTTTATACCTCCCAACTCTTTCTCTTGCTACTAATTCACATAAACGTCCAGTGACTGTACAACTTCCTGATCAAACAAATTATAACCAGAATTTAAGCAAATTGGCTCATCTGATTTAATCGTGATAAAAATCACCTGTTTTGTACCCTGAATCTACAAGGAGTCACACCTCATTATGCACAAGATCGTTGAATGTGTGCCGAATTTCAGCAACGGCCGTGATCCCCACGTCTACAACGGGATCGCCGAAGCCATTGGCAGCGTCCGCGGCGCGCGCGTCCTCGATGTCAGCGCCGACCCAGACCACAATCGCACCGTCATCACCTTCGTCGGCAATCCGGCCGACGTAAAAGAAGCCGCCTTTCGCGGCATCCAATTCGCCGCCCAACACATCAACCTGGATGAGCACCAGGGGGAACATCCCCGCATGGGCGCCACCGATGTTTGCCCCTTCATCCCCGTCCAAGGGGTGTCGCTAAACGACTGCATCGCCATCGCCAACCGATTAGGCAAACGGGTGGGCCAGGAATTGGGCATTGCCGTTTATTTGTATGGAGACGCCGCCGCCCGCCCGGAGCGGAAAAAACTGTCGTCCATCCGTAAAGGACAGTACGAACTGTGGAAAGAGGAAGTGGGCGTCAAACCAGAGCGGCAGCCTGATTTTGGCCCGGCGATAGCGAAACCGTGGGGAGCGACGGCGATCGGCGTACGGCCGTTCCTCATCGCCTACAACATCTACCTCAACAGTGATGACACGGCCGTCGCCGACCAGATCGCCAGAAACATCCGTTTCATCGGCGGCGGTCTGCGCTTCGTCCAGGCCAAAGGTTTTTTGGTGGAAGGACAGGCTCAGGTAAGCATGAACCTGACCAACTTTGAGAAAACCCCCATCTTCCGCGTGCAGGAAATGGTGCGGCGCGAAGCCAACCGGTATGGTCTGAGCATCACCAAAGCAGAATTAGTAGGGCTGATTCCGCAAAAAGCGCTGCTCAATTCGGCCAAATGGTATTTGCAGTTAGACGATTTGGAAGAAGATCAGGTGTTGGAAATCCGACTGCAACAAGAAAACGCTACCGGCATTGCGGACATCACGCCAGACGCATTTTTGGCAGCGACGGCCGCATCCACGCCCACGCCGGGCGGCGGTTCGGCAGCGGCGTTGGCCGGGGCGTTGGCCGGGGCGTTGGCGCAAATGGTGGCCGGCTTGACGGTAGGGCGCAAAAAGTACGCCGCTGTGTCCGCCGAAGCTCGCGCTATCCTGGATCAAGCCCAAGCCCTGCGCCAACAACTGACAGAAGCCATCGCCGAAGATGCGGCCGCCTTTGAACAGGTGATGGCCGCCTGGCGCAATAAATCGCTGGATAAAGAGGCCAAAGCGGCAGCCGTAGAACAAGCTACCATCGGCGCCGGCGAAGTGCCGCTAAAAGTGGCCCGTCTCAGCCGGGATGTGGCCCAGTTAGGACAAACTATCGCTGAAATTGGTAATGTGAATGCGGTGACGGATGCGGCTGCCGCCGTCATCCTGGCCCACGCTGCGGTGCAAACGGCCGCCCTCAACGTCAAAATTAACGCCGTCATGCTGCAAGATAAAACGCTAGCTGGAAAATGGACAGCCGAAGCGGATGAGTTGGCCGCAGAAACGGCCGTTCTCGCCCAAAAAGTGCAGAAAATCGCGGCTGATCGAGGAGGCTTTTAACCGTGCAATACCTCAACCATCGCCGCCAGCACGGAGGAATCTGGCCTATCCTCATCTTAATCGCCGCCGTTTGGCTGACCGCTTGCCAGGGAGAGCCGGTAGCCAGCGCGGCCATCAGCAGCCAACCAGACGAACCCACGCCGACTTTGCAGCCACCCGCGGTAAGCGCCCGCATTCTGCCCACCAACACGCCAACGGCTGTGATCCAGATGCCCGCTTTTGCCCTGGTTGATCCGGAGGATATTGCGGCTACGGAGACGGCCGTCGTCCCCACCGACCCGCCGCCCACCGCCACTGCCACCGAGACGCCCTCGCCGACGGCCGTGCCCACTGAAACCCCCACCCCGCCGCCCACCTTCACCCCGCCCGCTCTTCCCCTCACCTCGCCCGACGACCATTATTGGCTGCGACGGCCCATTGCCGACGGCGGCACGGTGTGGACAGACAAATCCTATCTCTACGGCACTACCCGCGGCGGAACCCTAAGCCCCCATCACGGCGTTGAATTCTATACCCCTACCGGCACCGACATCCTGGCCACGGCCAGCGGCGTTGTCCGCGTCGCCGGAACCGACAGCAATTTCGTCTTTGGCCCCAAAGCCAATTTTTACGGCAATCTGGTGGTAGTGGAATTGGATTCTCGCTGGCAAGGACAGCCTGTCTACACCCTATACGGCCACCTATCGGAAATACTGGTGAGCGAAGGTCAGCGCGTGAACGCGCTAGACCTCATCGCCCGCTCTGGAGCATCCGGCGTCGCCGATGGCCCGCATCTCCATCTAGAAGTGCGGGTTGGGCAAAACAGCTACCAGGCGACACGCAACCCGACCCTCTGGCTTTACCCTTTCCGCGATTTTGGCACAGTGGCTGGGCGGGCGCTTTGGCCGGATGGCACGCCGGTCGAAGGCGCACCGGTGCGTGTGCGCCGGATTGACGCGGAATCCCGTTACCTGGCGACAACCACATATGTGGGCAACGCCGTCAACAGCGATGACGTATTGAACGAAAATTTTGTAGTGGATGATGTTCCGGTCGGCTATTATGAAGTCATTGTGGATACCGGCAACAAAAAATATACAGAGGAGGTGTGGGTTTTCCCCTACCGGACGGCGTTCGTGGAGATTGTGATTGGGGGATGATTCAGTAGAGAAACGGGATCAGCTTTTTCACCCGACGCTGGTAAGCGGGATAATCGGGGAATTTGCGGCTGAGCCACCGTTCTTCCCGGCGCGACTTCACATCGAAAAAGAGGAGCATCAGCCCGGCAGCGACCATCGTGGGCCAGTTGTGCATGAACAATCCCCAACCCAAGCTGCCCAGCACAATGCCGCTGTAAATCGGATGGCGCACCAGCCGGTACGCCCCCTTTTCCACCAAAACGGCGCCTTCCTTGGGGTGGGGCAAAGCGGACAGGTTTTGACCTAACGCCCACAGCCCGGCCAACGCCAGCCAGAAGCCAACCCCGGCTAAAATGGCGCCGGCTATCCAGCCAACCCAAGACCAGGGTATCGGCCATTTGTTTGGAGATGGGAACAAGAGGGGAGCGACGGCCGTCACCCCCATCAACCCCATTTGCGCTGCCACATACCACTCGCCGCGCTTCCCTTTCCACCAGGGCTGGCCGCTCATCCCGGCTCCTTCGCTAAAAACGCCGCTTGCAGTTGGTCAAACAAGCGCTGCCGCCGCTGCGCCGGAATCTGACGCGGGCCGTGTTCTCGAAACAGAAAAATCGTCTGCTGCGTCGAATCCAGCACCACCCGGCAGTTGTGGCACGTCGCCAGATGCTCCTGGGCCACTTCGGTCAATTCCTCGTCCAGTTCCTGATCAATGTAGTCCGATAAGTATTGTAGTAAATCTTCGCAAGTGATTGCCATATCACACCAATTCCTGAAAGTAAGCCGCTAATTGTTCCCGCAGATGCAGCCGCGCCCGATGCAGCCGCACTTTCACCGCCCCGACAGAAATGCACAACACCTCGGCGCATTCGCCGGTAGATAGGCCTTCCTTTTCCCGCAAAATGAACACCGCCTTCAAGCTGTCAGGCAATGTGGCGATAGCTTTGTCTAATTCGGCGGTCAATTCGCTGGATTCAAACACGGCTTCCGGCGCTGCCCGCCAATCGGTGTAGATGGCAGGGATAGGCAGTGAACCGTCATCGTCGCCATCGTTCAGGGTGAGCAACGGCCGTCGCCGCCGCAACCTGTCCATACTCAGGTTATAAGCCACCCGGTACAGCCACGTCCCCAACTTCGACCGGCCTTCAAATTGGTCCAGACGCTCAATCAGACGCATGAACGCATCCTGCACCACCCCTTCCGCCTCATCCTCATTCTCCAACAACCCGGCCGCCAACCGATAAATTTTGTCGGAGTAGGCGGCAAACAGTTGTGAAAAAGCGGCCGCGTCCCGGCGGCGTAATGCGGCGACTAACTCTTTTTCATCCAGCATACAAATCCTGTCCCCTTTTGACGGGTTGCCCGCTTCCAAGTTACGCAAACTGTTAGATTCAGTAGATCCAAAATCTGCCACGAATTGCACAAATTTCACGAATTAAGAACGTGTTTTTCGTGTAATTCGTGGCATTCGTGGCGAAAATCTTGATCTACTGAGATTGGCCCATTTCCCATCATGCGTCCTGCATCACACAGGGGATGCAGCAAGACGGAACAAACTGCCTTCTGCCCTCATCCTTCTGCCTTCTCTTTCAGCGCTTGTTGCAACTGGCGCATGGCATCGGCGACGGCGGCGCTGTCGCTGCCAAACACGGCGCTGCCCGCCACCAACCAATCAGCTCCCGCCGCCGCAATTTCGGCGATGTTGTGCGCCTTCACGCCGCCGTCCACTTCCAGAACGGCGTCTGAACCGATGCTATCCAACATCTGGCGCAGGCGGCGGATTTTAGCGGTGCTGGCCGGAATGTAAGATTGGCCGCCAAAGCCGGGATTTACCGACATCACCAACGCCAAATCCAGTTCCGGCAAAATTTCCTCCAGCATCAGCAGCGGCGTCGCCGGGTTGACGGCCGCCCCCGCCTTCACGCCTAATTCGTGGATCGCCTGCACCGTTCGATGCAGATGGGGCGACGCTTCGACATGCACCGTTAAAATATCAGCCCCGGCCCGGGCAAAATCGGCCAAATACTTTTCCGGCTCCACAATCATCAGATGTACGTCCAGCAGGGCATGGTATTGGTCGGCCAGCGGACGCAGCGCGTTGACAATGGGGATGCCGATGGAGATGTTAGGCACAAAACGGCCGTCCATCACATCCACATGAATCACCTGCGCCCCGGCCAACAGCGCCGCTGTCACCTGTTCACCCAACCGGGCAAAATCAGCGGCCAAAATCGAAGGAGCTATTTTTGCTTTTTTCATAACCACATCCTCTCTGCATGGACAGAAGTCGTCAGGCATTCCTGCCAGACCGCTTGATTATAACATTGAAGCTGTTATTGCCCGCTAAATTTAAGTTGGATTTAACCCCCGGTTCGTCTGATCGAATTAAACTATGTCTAAACGACCACTCATTCGAAATTGCGGCCGTCTTTTGGGAAGCTATAATCCCACAACATCGTTCAATCCATAAGGAGAGTTACCCTCATGAAGAAAATATTATCATTTATCATGCGCTATGGCTTGCTCATCGTCATCGGCGGATTGGCGCTGATTCAACTGGTGCCCTACGGCCGTAACCACACCAACCCGCCTGTCATCAACGAACCCAACTGGGACAGTCCACAAACGAGAGAACTGGCCCAACGCGCCTGTTTCGACTGCCACAGCAATGAAACCACCTGGCCCTGGTTTACCAATATCGCTCCTTTCTCCTGGCTGGCCCAGAATGATGTTGACGAAGGTCGGTCAACATTAAATTTTTCCGAATGGGGCAATGGACGCCGCGAGGGCGAACGCCCCGGCGAGTTAATTGAAACCATCCAGGAAGGTGAAATGCCGCCGCTGATCTATCTACCCACCCATCCGGCAGCCCGGTTGAGCAGCGCCGAAAAACAACAGCTCATCAACGGCTTGCGCGCGACAACCCAGTAAACGGGTGATAAAAAAGAGCGTTGCCGTTTCTCTGGTTAACGGCAACGCTCTCAGGCTCCGACTCCCCCCAATCTACCCGGTTGAAACCCTAGGGTGGTTAAGGCTTGTTATTCCCATTGCCATTGTTGCCGTTGTTTCCGTTATCGCCATTCCCGTTGTCGCCGTTGTTACCATCCCCATCGTCGTCGTTATCGCCATTTCCGTTGTGGCCGTTGTCGTCATCCCCACCGTCATTATTGTCGCCATTCCCATCGTGGCCGTTGTTGTCATCTCCATCGTCGTCGTCATGGTCATTTCCGTCGTTATCGTCATGCCCATTGTTGCCATTGTTGCCATTGCCATTGCCGTTGTTGCCATTGCCATTGCCGTTGTTGCCATTGCCATTGCCGTTATTATCGCTGCCCGGTAAGTCATCATCTGGCAAAAGTTGTTCCCGAATCTGACCCCAGCCCAAGCCAGAAGCGCGGAGAGCAAATATCTCGGCTACCGGTGTGCCAGTCTGCTGGCTCAGGGAATATGCCGAATCAATCTCGCCGAAGCCAAATCTGGCGCAGAACCAGCCCATGATTTCATCTTCAGAGACGCCGTAGCGAGCGGCCAGGGTGACGGCCTCTGGATGGGGGTCGGCGCCAGTGCAGTCGGCTGCCGCCGGCGTCATCGTGGGCGTGATTGTAGCTGTCGGCGTCACCATGATGGTAGGCGTGATCGTTGCCGTGGGCGTGATCGTGGCGGTAGGTGTGGCCGATGGTGTTGGCGTCGCTGTCGGGCGCTTGCCCGGCGGCTGATCCGGCAGGCCGGGCGGATCGCCGTCGCCATCAGGAGGCGTTTCATTACCAGGAGGATTGACCGGCGGGTTGCCGGGCACGCTGGCTGGCGGGCCAACAGGTTCAACCTCTGGTTTGGCGTCTTTTTGCAGCGGCTGCCCGATGACGGCCGTCACCGCCTCACCCGGCATCACGTTGACGAATTCGGCCGCCTGGGAAACTCGCACCACCCCTTCATCCACAGCCACATAGGCAGCCGACGCCGATAAAATTTTAACAGTGAACACCGTCCCCCGCACCGAGGCGGTAGAAGATGGCGTACTCACCTCGAATCGGTCATCGGCGCCAAGCAATTTGATCACCCGATTGACAGTTTTACCGGTTAATAATTCCATTTTAACCTGGTAGGTTTCATCGTCCGTCGCCAAACGGGTCATCGTCAGGGTGGTGTTCTCAAACAAATCAATCGTGCTGCCATCCTGGAACCGAAGTTGGGCGGCCGCGCCGCGATGCAGTTGAATGGTATCCCCTTCGATCACCGTCACCGCCTCGCCCGCGCTCACTTGCCGCTCAGCATTGGTGGCGATGAACAGGACATTGCGCGGCTGGGCCACGACAGCCCGCCCCTGAGAGAGAACGAGGGTGGCCTGGGGCTGTTCTGGCTGGGCCAGAGCGAACGCCCCGGCAAAGATGAACAGCAGGGCGGTTAGCCCAATGGCTAATACACGACGATTGAACATATGATTCATCTCCTGAACGGCCGTCCACCAGGCCGGTCTACGTGAACGAGAAACGGGTTTGGCCGCTTTCCCGCGCACAAATTGAGCCAGGGTATGCCGGTCAGCACCCACATAATCCGCTACCTGGGCGACATCCCGTTCAAATTGAGCGGGACGCGGCAGCCGGCACAACGCCAACCGCGCCATAACTGTCGGGCTTATGCCTAACTGTCGGGCAGTCAGATTCCAGGTGATATTCTCTTGTTGGCATTTCTGTTGGATTAAGGCGGCAAACAGTGTGGGGTCTTGGGCAGCGCGTTGGGCCATCTGTATTTGTAATTGGCTCATTTAGCAATTCACCTTTTAGGACAACGGCCGTCATCCAATTATGACGTCCTATCTCTTAGTTCCGACCCCAATGCAGAAGTGCGACAAATTTATCTTATTCCAATTTTTGGCCGAGACGACGCAATCGCTTGCCGATCCGGTCTTTGACACGCTTGACTGATCGCTGTTGGGCCGGTTTGTCTAAATGGGTGAATCCCAACACCTGGGCATACCGACCGGTGTCACGCACGCCATCGAGCATCAGCCAGAGAACTTGCTGTTCTTCTACCGTCAGCAGTTCAGCCACACGGGCCTCGATTTCCTGGCGCGAGCATTTGGTGTAAGCGGCTAACCAATCGTCCAGGGCCAATTTCTTGGTCATCACCGATTCCGTCGCCAACTGGGATTGCAGCGCCGGTTGCTCAATGTCCGTTATCCGCCGATTGTGCCGCTGCCGGCTGTCAATGGCGTTGAGCATATCCCGCCGGGCGGCCATCCGCAGGTAAGCAAAAAGGGAGAGTTTTTCAGGGTCATATTGTTGGGGACGGCCGTGATAAGCCAGCAGACAGTCAACGGCCGTAGTATCACACAAATGGGGGTCTTGCTGTGGAAATTGAGCCTGGAGGAACGCTGAAAGCATGGGCAGCGCGGCTTCACACATCTGGGCAAAGGCGACAGGCTCTTTCGCCAGGATACGTTGGTGAAGTTGGGACTGCTGAGAAGGAGAAATCGGGTCTTTGTATGCCATATTGCTACATTGTATCCGACTGCAAAGAAAGTATAGCATATTCTTGAGCCAGATAAATGGCCGTTTTCTACTATGCGTCCGCTGAAAAAGCCGCCACGGAGACAACGAGGAGACGGAGCTTCTCTGGTAAATTTCTCGGCGCTCTCCGCCGGTCGGCGAGCTCTGCCGAACCGCTCTCGAATCGTGTCGCCATATTTTTTCAGCAAAGTCCTACGATAAAACGATTACGTCTTTGTCCAGGCAAATAGCCCATTTATCCCGTTCTCATTAACCATTAACGCGGAACCGTTGACGATGCTTGGCGACAGTGCTATACTTTCAGTGGCTCCCCCCCAGAGGTGGTACATTAAACGCCCGTTTAATGTCCACCTCATTTTTTTTGCCTAATTATGGCAACAGGTCAGAATCATGGATCCACAACTCATCGAAAACGGATTTGCCAGAGAGCAGAGCGGACTCGTCCACCGGGCGTTGAAGCCGAACCTGCCGGGGCCGCATCCAACTATCGTGATGCTGCACGGCCGTTCCGGGGATGAAAATGTGATGTGGGTTTTTGCCAAAACGACGCCGCCCGATTGGCTGCTGGTTGCGCCCAGAGGCATCGAACCAGACCCGGCCGGCGGCCACGATTGGCGGCCTCGCGGTCAAAATGAGTGGCCCTCTTTAGCAGATTTTGACGATGCGGTGACGGCCGTCGCCCAATTCATCCACGCTTTGCCCCAGTTGTACCATGCCGATCCCGCCCGCACCTACTTGATGGGTTTTAGCCAGGGCGCAGCCACTGCCTACGCCACCGCTTTACGCCATCCGGGGCTGGTGCAAGGCATTGCCGGGCTGGTCGGCTTTGTGCCCACCCACTGCGACGCCGCATTGGAGGAATCCTCCCTGGCCGATCTGCCCATCTTCATGGCCGTCGGCAAGCGAGACCCGCTCATCCCGGCCCAACGAAGCGCCGGCTGCGCCCAAACATTGACGATGGCCGGAACCCAGCTTGAGTATCACGAATATGACACGGAGCATAAGCTCAATGCGGCCGGACTGCGGGATTTGCAAGCCTGGTGGGCCAAGCAGGCCAATCGGCATTAACGACATTTTCCCGGAAACTGCCAGTTTCCGGGAAAATACGTACAATGGAGCCTATGAAAATCTATCGCCACCTGCTCATCCTGGCCGCCATGGTCGTCTATCTCATCCTTTTTTCATCCCCAGCCCAGGCCCAAACTGGCATTTCGTTTGAGTCTTTTGAAACTGAGAATGATTTTCCGCGAAGTTTGACCTTCAAAACAGTCGTCACCTCAGATGCAGACATCGTCAACGCCACCCTCGTCTTCCACCTGCGCAACGAATTCTCCTCCAACAGCATCACCCGCATTGATCTCGACTTTGAGCCGGGCCGCCGGGTGGAATTGAGCCACACCTGGGACACCGGCGCCGGAACCATCCCTGGCGCGGCCATCATTCATTATTGGGAAGTGACCGATGCGGACGGCCATCAACTACGCAGCCATGAAATGACAGTACGGTACGAAGACACCCGGTTCGATTGGCAAGTGCGCGAAAATGAGGCCATCGCCGTCTGGTGGCACGACCGGCGCGAATCATTTGGCGAAAACGTGTTTGAAATCGCCCAACAAGCCGTGGCCGACCAGCGCCAGCGATTCCAGGCTGACCTTGATTTTCAAATGCGGATCATGATCTACAACAATTTCGACGAATTTGCCGAATGGAACGGCGTCACCAGCGAATTCATCGGCGGGCAGGCTTTCCCCAACCAAGGCATCACCGCCCAAATTGTCTCGGCCTACGGCTCTCAGGAACAATGGCTCAACGATGTGGTTCCCCACGAAATTTCCCACCTTTATTTTGCCCAGGTCACGTTTCACCGGCGTTCGGAGCCACCCACCTGGCTGAATGAAGGGCTGGCCCAGTTTAACGAGTTCGGCAGCCAGGATCGGGCGCTGCAAACGGCCGTAAACGCGGCTGAATCCGGCGATTTGATTTCACTCTCCCTGCTGGAAACGGGATTTGGTTACTTCAACGAGTCCCGCACCCGGCTGGCCTATGCCGAAGCGGTCAGCGCCGTCACCTACCTGGTGGAAACGTATGGCGACGATGGCTTAGCGGCTTTGCTGGCGGCTTACCGGGAAGGGCAGACGACGAAGGAAGCGTTTCCATCGGCGCTGGGAGTGGCGCTGGGCGATTTTGAGGCGGGCTGGGCTGGCTGGCTGGGGCTGGACGCGGCTGCGTATGCCACCCCCACCCGTTGGGCCTTGCCCACTTTTCGGCCGTCGCCGACCCCATTTGTGCCGGGGGCGTCGTCGACCGGCACGCCTACGTCCCCGGCAAATGGGACGGCCGTTTCGCCGACAACGACTATCACTCCGAAGACGGCCGTTCCTGGGGGTACGGCCGTTGCCCAAACCAACCCCGCCAACACTCCCCGGCCGCCATCTCCTACTGCCCAGCCTGACCTCCCTGCCATCCCCGCCGCATTCCTGACCGTTTTGAGCGCGATCCTCGTCTTGGGCTGCTGCGTCGCCATCCTCATCTTGGGCGGCGTTCTCTGGGGGTTGAGCCGCCGCTCTTCATAGCATTTTACAAATCCGTTACACATTCCTTACCCCTTCCTTACCCCGTCTGCATAAATTCTCCACAAGCCTCCGCTATGCTAAAGCCAGTTGAAATGAAGCGCTTAGCAATTAGCTAAGAAATTAGACTCGGAGGTAAAAATCATGAGTAAGTTTGGCAAAATTGTACTGGTAGCAGGCATTGTGGCGTTATTGGCGATGGGAGCCACCCTCGCCTTCGCCCAGGGGTCGGACACGCCGGACGCCCCGGAAGTCACCGTACCCGAATCGCCGGGAAACGGCCGTCCGGCAAACGACCGGCCCTTCCCCAATCCAGGTTTCCGTGGCCAACGCGGCCCGCATTTCGGCAACCCGGAAGCGATGCAAGAAGCCATCGCCGAAGCATTGGGCATCAGCGTCGAGGAACTGGAAGCGGCTCGTGAGGATGGCATTCGCCTCCCTGAACTGGCAGAATCCCTGGGCGTAGACATGGCCGATGTCCAGGCAGCCATCCAGGCCGCCCGCATCGAAGCCATCAACCAGGCGGTTGCCGACGGCGACCTCACCCAGGAGCAGGCGGATGAGATTCTGGCGAACATGGAACTCCGCTCCGTCATGCGCGACATCTTTGGGCGAGAGGAAGCGGCCGCCGCTGCCGCCGCCGCTCTAGGCATCAGCGTCGAGGAATTGGAAGCGGCGCGGGCGGATGGAACCCGTCTCCCCGACCTGGCGGAAGAATTGGGTGTAGAACTGGCTGATGTACGAACGGCCGTGCAAACCGCCCGCGAAGACGCCATCAACCAGGCCGTCGCCGATGGCCTCATCAGCCAGGAACAGGCCGACCAGGCCCTCAGCCATCCCGGCGCCGGCTTTGGCGGACGCGGTGGGCGCGGTGGGCGCGGCGGACATGGCCCCGGCGGATGCGATGGACGCGGCCGGCGCGGTCAGGGTGGATTCTCCGGCCAGGGCGCACCCGAAGGCTCTAATTTCCCCGGCAGATTCAACTTCCCCGGTCAAAATACGTGAAACGTGAAACGTGAAAAAGAGGCTGGAAGACGGGACAACACCCGCCTCCAGCCTCTATCTCTAGCTCTACCTCTAGCTCAAATCAATCGCCGCCTTAAACAACGTCCCTTCCCGCTCAAATTCAAAGCCCAGACGTTTGCAAATACGGCGCATCCCCCGGTTTTCGCCCAGCATGTGGGCCACCACGCGATTCATGCCCTCGTTGCGACCAATCTCCAGCAGCAAACGCAGCATTTCCGTGCCCAGCCCTTTGCCTTGCGCGGCGTCGCTCACCAACAGCGCAAATTCGCCGTCGCCGCTGCTGTGCAACCGGCTCAAACGGCCGACAGCGATGATCTCACCCTCGCCAGTTTCCGGGTTGGTCCATTCCGCCACCAACGCCATGTCCCGGTCATAATCCACAAAGCAAATGCGGGTCATCCGTTCATGCTGGACGCGCTGATCCAGGTGGAAGGAGCGGAAGTAGCGCAAATAGACGCTGTGTTCTGACAAAGATTGGTGGAAGTTGACGATTTTCGGTTCATCTTCGGGCCGGATGGGGCGGATGGTCACTTCCGTGCCGTCTCTGGCGATGAAGGATTCGATATATTGGTGGGGATACGGCCGTATCGCCAATTTCGGCTTTTCCGCTTCCGTCACCTGCGGCCCGTACAACACTACCCGCGCATCCAGCGCCAACAGTTGGGTGGCGGAGGCCAGCAGCGGGTTAATATCAATCTCCTCAATCCAGGGCTGCTCCACCACCAGATAGCTAAACCGCACCAGCAGCTTCTCCAGCGCCGCCAGATCAACCGGCTCCCGGCCGCGAATCCCTTTCAACGCCGTATAAATTTTCGTCCGCTCCATCATCCGCCGCGCCAATGTGGTCGTCAGCGGCGGTAAACCCAGCTCCCGATCTTTGAACACCTCCACCAGCGTGCCGCCCGCGCCAAACAACAACACCGGCCCAAACTGGGAGTCGGGACTGCTGCCGATGATCAGTTCATACCCATCATTCAAGTCAATCATCGGCTGCACCGTCACCCCTAGGAAATGTTCCGCGCCATACTTCGCCGCCACCGACGCCTGTATCGCCGCAAAGGCATGGCGCACAGCCGCCTCATCCGCCAGATTAAGCCGCACCCCGCCCACGTCAGTTTTATGCGTGATCGTCTCCGAATTGAGTTTAACCGCCACCGAATAGCCCAGCGAGTCGGCTTCGGCCACCGCTTCATCGGCCGTCCGCCCCAGCCGCGTCTCCACCGTGTTGATGCCATACGCCGCCATCACCTGCTTCGATTCATACTCCGTCAAAATCGTCCGGCCAGATTGGCGAATTTGGTCAATCAACTCTCCAATCTGGGTTTGTCGTTCACTGTTTGTGGCTAATCCTTCCGGCAGTTCCGGCGTTTCATACAAACTTTGCAAGCGATGGGTATACCGGTACATGTAATCGAACACGCGAGCGGCCGTGTCTGGGTAAGCATAGGTGGAAATGTTGGCCTGGTTGAGAATGGATTCGCCACTGGCTACATCGGCCCCGCCCATCCAACTGGCCAAAATCGGCTTGCGTCGGGGAAAATCAGGGCGCTGGTACAGTTTCTTCAACATTTGCGCCGTCTGCGTGGGCGCCGTCATCGCCTGCGGGGTTAAAATCACCAACAAACCATCGCTGTCGGGGGAATCGGCCATTAGTTCGATGACATCCCGATACCGATCCGGCCCGGCATCTCCTAACACATCAATGGGATTGTTGTGGCTCCAATGAGCCGGCAGCAGCTCGTTCAATTTAGCCATCGTCTCGTCAGACAGTTCGGCCAAGTGGCTGCCGCTGGCAATCAGCGCATCGGTAGCGATGACGCCCGGCCCGCCGGCGTTGGTGATGATGGTCAGCCGATCCCCGGACGGCCGTGGCTGTTTCGCCAACACCTCGGCCATGTTAAACAACCCATCAATCGTCTCCACCCGCAGCACGCCGCTGCGCCGGAACGCCGCCCGCAGCGCCTCATCGCTGCCGGTGAGCGAGCCGGTATGCGAGGCGGCCGCCTTCGCCGCCGCTTCCGTCCGCCCTGGCTTGATGACGATGATCGGCTTCGTCAGCGCCACTTCCCGCGCCGCCGACAAAAAGGAGCGGGCGTCGCCAATCGTCTCCATGTAAATGACGATGCTCTTGGTGCGCGGATCGTCACCCAGATAGGTGATCAAATCCCCCCAGCCCACATCCAGCATGGAACCGATGGAGACAAAGTGGCTGAAACCCACATTCTCGCGGAAGCTCCAGTCGAGAATGGCGGTGCAAAGGGCGCCGCTCTGGCTGATGAAGCCGACGTTGCCCGGCCGGGCCATGGCCGCGGCAAAGGTGGCGTTCAAGCCGGAGATGGGACTCATCACCCCCAAACAGTTGGGGCCGATGATGCGCATATTGCCCTTACGCGCCTCGGCCATGACCTCATCTTCTAACGCCTGCCCTGCTGGCCCGGTCTCTTTGAAACCGGCCGAGATGATGATGGCCCCTTTCACCCCCACTTCCACGCAGTCGCGGATGATGCCGGGCACAGTGGGCGCCGGCGTGACGATCACCGCCAGATCCACCTGGTCGGGGATGGACTGCACATCGGGATACGCCTTGATGCCCAAAATGCTGGCCCGTTTGGGGTTGACGGGAAAGATGACGCCGCCAAACGTGTTGCGCATCAAGTTCCAGATGATGGTACGGCCAACGCTGCCCTCCCGCTCGGTGGCGCCGATGACGGCCGCGCTTTTCGGGGCGAAGATAACGTCCAGGGGATTTCGTTCATAACGCAGGACATTGTGCGCTGTTCCGCGAGTTGGTTCAGCCATTGGGGTTACTCCTCATGAAGTGATAAGGTAATGGCGTGGTACGGTGACAGGAAAGAAGGTCGCTTTCAGCCTTTTTTATGAAAGTGAATTGAGCACTTTGGCGTGCTGCTTGGCGGTAATACGTTCCTTCTCTTCTAATATGTCAAGAATACGGCTCAAGGAGGTGACGACATGGAGCCGGTATCCTTCGTCGCGCAAGGATTGGATGCCGCCTTGTTCCCGGTCTATGAGAACGACGGCGTCGCGCACGGTGAGTCCAGCCACCTTGAGGGGGATGATGGCTTGCATAATGCTGTCGCCGGACGTGACCAAATCATCAAGGACAACGGCCGTTTGCCCCACATCCCACTTACCTTCGATAGACTTGCCCGTGCCATAACTCTTGGCTGTTTTGCGCGGATAAATGAGGGGGATATTCATGTGCAGGGATACGGCCGTGCCCAGCGGCAGTCCGGCCAGGGGGGTGGCGGCCAGAATATCAAACTCCAGCTTTTCCAGGACGGCCGTATACGCCTGAGTGACAGTGCGTAACGCCTCCGGGTAAGAAACCAGCAGCCGCAAATCAAGATAAATGCGGGATTTTTTGCCGCTGTGCAGTTTGAACTTGCCCAACTGCACCGCGCCAATGTCGAACAGGGTCAGAGCCAGATTTTCCAGGTCACTTTTGGGCAGCATGGGTAGATCATGGCACGAAAACGGCCGATTGGCAAGGGGAATTCCAATAGAGATTAGAGACTAGAGACTGGAGACTGGTAATCTCTAATCTCCAGTCCTCCAGTCTCCAGTTCCCCAGTCTCAACTTACTCCACCACCACCACCTCGCTGGCGCTGCGGCCGAACACCTCCGGCGAATACATCTCCTCCGCTTTGGCCGGGGGCGCGATAAACGTTCCCGGCGTCGTCGCCCGCGTCACGTAGCTGTACTCGTAAACCCCTTCCCAAAGCAAAGTGGTAAACGCCTCGGCCCGCTCGTCGCGCAGGTTCTGGTGTTCGTACCAGGTTCCCCACCACCACCAGGGCGTGGGCGCTGCGCTGGCGTCCTGGGGCAAATCGCCGGTAACGGCCAGCGCCGGATTCATGATTTCCAGCCCGGCCGGCAGCGGGTCCACCAGGGCTACGTGGTAGCGGCGGTTGCTCGTCACCAGCGTCAGCCGCACCCGCACCCGCGCCCCGGCTTTGATGTGCCAGACGCCATCGTCATCCCGGTAAACATCATCGGCGTCATCCACGCCTTCATACTGGCGCAGCACCGTAAAGCCCATATCCAGCGGCTCCAACGTCAGGTCGTCGGGAGCGTAACTCAAGCCCAACCGGTAGTACAGCCGCCCCGGCCCCTCTTTGCTCAGGATAAGGTCGGCCGCGCCCACGTCAAACAGATAATTCATGGGGATGTCCGTCTGATGGCGCTCCGTTGTTCGACCGGCATAGGTATGATCCCCGGCGTAGGCGTCGCCCAGCCAGATTCGGGCCACGAAGTCGGGCGTCTCCGATTCAAAGGTGTTAAAGTACCGATCCAGCGCCAGCAGGATGAACACATTCTCCTGGGTATTGCCCCAACGGCCACGCGCGCGCTGCGCCAGCAAACCATTCACCAGTTTGGGAATCAGGTCGCTTTCCGGATCAACGGCGATCAACGCCTCCAAGATGATACCGTCGGTGCGCCGGTTGGAGTGCAGCATCAGGTACTCCTGGTCGCCATAGCTGGTGGTGAAGTTGGCGGCGGCGGCCGTTTCCACCGCCCGGTTTTGGAAGTGGCGGTTGATGGCGGCCACATCGGCAGCATAGGATTGGGCAGTATCCAGAATGGGCCAGAGCCAGGCCAATGCTTCCAACGAGAGGTCTTCCAGCCCCGCTTCGTTGAGCAGGTTGGCTGCTTTGACGGCGTCGGTATCACCGGCCAAATAGCGCACGTTGAGGGCGTAGGCGCTCATGCTCCACCGGGCTTGACGGCCGTACCATTCCGGGTAGTAGCTTTCGATGTTTTGCAGGTAGTTGAGGGCGTTGGCTAATACGTCGCCCGGAACCTCGAACCCCTTCTGCTGCGCCCGCGCCAGCGCATGGGTGACGTGAATGGTGTAGTAGGGGATGGACTCGCGGCCACGTTCCCAGATGGGGAAGCCGCCATCATAGTTTTGCAGCCCGGCCAGCCGCTCGATATCCCGCTGCACGGCCGCTTCCATTTCCGCCGGGGAAGGCAAGCCATCCGCCTCAAAAGCGGTCAGCACATCGCGCAGGGCGGCGACGGCCAGGATGCGCGAGGCCAACTGCTCCGAGCATTCGTACCGGTAGCTGGTGAGATACAGCACCGCGTCCGTCAGCGATTGCAGGGCGGTAGAGGAGGTGTTGATTTCCAGCCCGCCAAACTGGGGGAAGAGGCCGTCGGGGATGGCCACCGGCTGGGCGATGGCCCCCTGGTCAATGACGCCGTAGGTAGCAAACGCTTCGGTGGTGGCCGGGGTGTAGACGGGCAGTTCGCCGGAAGCGGCGTCGGCGTAATCGCCGGAGACGGCCGCCACCTGGAACCGCGCCGTCCCCGCCAAATCAGCCGCCGCCGGGAAGCGCACTTCTACCCGGTCGTTGGCGGGCACGGAGACGCGCGCGCCCGCGCTGCCGGTCAGGGTCAGGTTGCTGGTTTGCATCACCACAGCCACCTCCATCGGCTCATCCGTCTGGTTTTGCAGGACGATGGGGAACTCGAACTGGTCGCCGAAGTTGAGGAAGCGGGGGGCGGACGGCCGTACCATCAAAGGCAGCCGCGCCGTCAGGTTCGATTCGCCCATGCCAAACTGCTTGCCGCCGGCCACAGCTGCCACCATCACCCGGTAGCGGGTCAAGTTGTCGGGCAAGGTGACGGGGATCGTCGCCCTGCCGTCGCTATCACTGCTGGCGACGGGGACAAATTCGGCCAACGGGTTGAAATCGGTGCGGATCTGGATGGGCGCATCGGCGGACTTGGCGGCGCTGTCATCAAAACTACCATCACTATCCATCATAGCGTTGGTCGGGGCCTCCAGCGCCACTTCCGCTTCCTGGACGACAGTTTCCGTTACCGACCGGGTCACTTCTGCCACTTGCTCCGCCAACGACTCTGGGTCTGCCAGAATGATGGTGGCACGGCCGTAAGCGTTGCTCAGCCAAGAGGGCCGGTCGGTGTAAAAAGCGGCCAGCGGGTCGGTGAGTTGGTAATTAGTCAGCGCCAATACCGCCTCGTCCACCACCACCAGCGCCAGTTCCGCGCCGGAGAGGGGACGGCCGTCGGCATCTCTCACTTCCACGTCAATGACAGTGCTGCCGCCCGGTTCCAACGCCGTTTCCAGCGGCGTCACTGTCAGCGACAAGGCGCGGCTCAAGGGCGGAATGGCCAGGTGGAGACTGCCGGTGGCATAGGCTGGTCGATCCGGCACGCCGTCCAGCGGTTCGCCGTCGTCATCGGTGCGGGGGGATGCGCCCACCAGGTCAACCTGCACATTCAGGTTGGGGATGTGGCCGTCTTCGATGAGGATGCGCAGGGTGTAGGAATCGGCCGTCATCTGGAAGCGTTCGGTGGTCAAAATCCCGGAACGGCTCACCGTCAGCAGCCCTTCGGCCGGGCTGAACGGGGATTGCACCAGGATTTCGGCCGCGTCGCCCGGCTGGTAGGTTTCCTTGTCGGGGATGAGCGTGACCGTTTCCTGCTCCACATTGCGCGCCGGGCGTTGTTGGCCGCCGCTGACCCAGCGGGTGAATTGGCTTAGGTTTTGCCGGCCGGATGAATCGGTGACGACGGCCGTAATCTGATATTCGCCGCCCTTGTCCGTGGCAAAGGAGCATGTCACCGGCTCGGCGGCGGAAGCGACAGTGCAGGTTTGGCCGTCGGCTTCCACCTGCTGCCACACGCCGCGCTCGGTGCGCCATTCCAGGCGCGCGGCCGTCACTTCGATGACGACGTCCGCCTGCGGATTGCCGTCCAGGTCGGTGACGATGAGATCAATGTCCAGCGGAGCGCCCTGACGCACAAAGGTGCGGTCGCTGCGGAGACCGACGTACAGCGACGAAGGGTGTACCAGCAAACTGGTCGAAGATGACCACGCCTGCCGATTGACATCCATCACCGTGGCGGCGGCGGTGACGTTGTACGGCTTGGCCCCATCCATCCCGTCAAAATCAAGTTGCAGATAATGGTTTCCGGCGGCGTCGGTGACGCCTTCAAAGCTTTCTACCTGCTGGTCGCCGCCATCTGGCCCGCCAGAGAAAAATTCATCCTCGTACACCGGGCCGTAGAAATACCACCAGGGCGTCCATTCGCCAAAGATGAAATCTGACCAATTGGGCGGGCTGTATTGGCCGGGCGTCGCCGTCACCGTCCAGAAAACGTCGGCATTGGGCAAAGGGCCGCCGGCAAAGTAGTTGGCCGAAGTGGAAACGGTGGCCTGGCTGTCGGGGTAGAATGGGCCGCTGGTTTCGGTTTGCGCCGTCACTTCAAATTCGGGGCGGCGGAACTCCTGCACCTGGATGCTATGGAAGAACTGCGTGCCTTCCAGCCCGCCGGCTGCAGCGGCCTGCATCTGCAAGTTGGCAAAACCCAGGTTCATGTTTTCCGTCAGGGTGAAGGCCATGTCGAAGCCGCCTAGAGCGTTCACGTCGGTACGGCCGTTCAACACCTCATTGCCAAAAGCGTCGAAAAGCTGGTACTGGACAGATTGGACGGCCGCCAGCCCCACATCCCCATTTTGTTTGCCGCCGATCTGGCGCAGCCACCCTTTGACATGCACTTCCTCGCCGGGGCGGTACATCTGCCGTTCGTCGAACACGTACCAGCGCAGTTCATCCCGCACCTGCCATGATTCCCAACTGGTTCCGCCGCGCCAGAAGCTGTTGGTGAGGATGGCGGAATCTTCCCCTAGCTCGGCCACCAGGTAATCCACCCGGTTGGGCAGCGGCAGCCGCGCCAGCCCATCGGCGCCGGTTTGGGCGCTGGCGCCACCGGGGACAAAGCGAATGGCGACATCGGCCAATGGCGCGCCGTTTTGCAGATTGGTGGCCCAGGCGGTCATGTCGGAATGGTCGGTGTAGGCGTCTACGCCGATTTGGGTTATTTGCACCCAGGCGAAACGGGTGCGGCTGCGCTGTTCCCATTTGTCGGTGAACAAACCGGCGGGGGGTTCGACGATGACGATGAGATGTCCAAAACGGCCATCCAGCGCATCGCTCAGGTCAATTTGGGTTTCGGTCAATTGATCGGCTTCGCTATCAATGTCAATCGTCTCGTTCAACATCTGTTGGCCGGGCGGCGGCGGCGCGTCGTCCTGGTAAAATTGGTCCGCAAATTGGAGATAGTCCGGCCAATCTTCTGGGGTGACGGCGTAGGCGCGTAGGCGCAGCTCGTCCAGGTTGATGGTGTAAATAGAGACGGACGGCCGTTCCAACGACGGATCGAGCGTGATCAATGGCTCCTCCAACCCGGAAAGCGCCTCTGCCGCCGAGCCGACTTTGAAGCGCAGGGTCTCGTTGCGCCCCATCGTTTGCCCAAATACGTCTTGAATGTCACCGTCAACGCGCACCCGGTAGGTGGTACGGCCGCGGGTGACGCCGCGAATGGTGATGGCGCTGAAGGAAACGTCAACCGTCGCCCCCGGCAGTTCCGGCTCGATGGCAATCAGCGTGGGATCAAATTTATCCAGGTCGAGCGGGTTGTTGAAATTGATGATGAACGGGGTCAGCGGCGGACATTCATCCTCGTACCAACCGCAAGAGTAGTGACTAATCTGCAAGGGGGGGTAGGTGAAAAAATTGAAGGTTTGGGCGGTTTCGGTAACGCGCGGCCCTTCGGCGGAGGGAGTGCCGGGACCGATGGTGACGGTGACGGCCGTATCCGCCGGCAGGGTTTGGCTGGATTTGAAGGCGAGCCAACGGCCGTCGGCGGCCCCCTCAACATACCGGCTCACCTGGTCATCAGCCTCAATTTCGGCAGCGGCAGCTAGCTGCAGGGGAAAGTTTTGCCCATCCGCCCGTAACTGAATCGTAGCCAACACCGCTTCCGGATCAATCAATTGGTCAAAAGCGGCAAACAGGATGGGGTTGCGCGGCTGGGGCGAGTTGGTGGGAAAAGATGAGATCAACTGCGGCGGCGGCGTGCTAAACGTCCAGGAAACCGATTCGGCCAACACGCCGCCGGTGGCCGACGTCGTGCCCGCCGGGATTTCGGCGGTGAAGGTGGTCGCCATTGGAAAACGATCAATGTTTTCGCCCTGGTACTCAAACGTCAAAATTTGGGGGCTGAGCCATTTCCACACGCCGGGAATTTCGGGCGTTAATTTCACTGGCACGTCGGCGGCCGTCAGTGATTCCAGACTGGTCAGGGGCACGATGGGCTGATTGAAAGTGACGTTGAGGAAAGGAGCCAGTGGGATTTCCCCTTCGGGCGCATAGCGGACGACGGTCAACGGGCCGGTATCCGCCGCTGCCACATCCACCGGCGGCGGCGGTGGCGGGAACGCTTCCTGAATGGTGTCGCCGGTGCGCGGCGGCGGCAGGGAATCGTCGGGCAGGTTGAATTCCTGGGTATCGCCAGAAACGGCCGTCAGCGGCGGCATACGGTCGAGAATGCGCTGAATCTCTTCCGGCGACAGAGGCGTGCCAGAAGCCACCGGCAATAAATCAAAGAGGTCGGCGGGCTGCTGTCCCTGGCTGAGGCGAAAGTAGAGCCGAGTTTTTTCGCTGCCGGCAGCGCCAGAAGCAGTGGTAGCAATACCGGAGGTGGTGACGCTGAGATTGTTGGTTAGGGTCGGCGTGGTTGTTATACCATCTCGGTCACGGAACCAGCCCCACCAGACGGCCGTGCCACCCACCAGAACCACAACCAAAAACGCCAGCAGATACCGCCATTTCTTACCAAAAGGGATTCGGTTATTTTTGCCCATGTTCTCCAAACTCCTGTTTTCACACAAACGCTACAGACATCCGATTTCTCGCTGTCGAGTACACCAACATTATGAATAACAAGAAATCGGATGTCTTCGATTTCAATACCTGAAAGGACGCTTGCCAACTCCGATTGGTTCCCATGCCAAAAGTGTACCTTGTTTGGCAAGGTTTGGTCTACACTCAAACTCAGTGATATTTGCTCCCTCTTATTGTATGATGTTGAACATCGGCGGGAAAATACCCATCAAACATTGATTAAAGGTGAACTATCGTGAAAAAAACCGGCTCTCCCTTACTCATTATCATTTTGTCGTTCGTCATTTTGTTGTTCGTCATGTTTTTGGCGACCTGCACGCAACCAGATGCGCCAACGCCAACGGCCGCGCCCAACAATGCAAATGAGGTCGCCGAAGCTGAATCTGACCCTGCCAGCGCCGCCATCTCGTCTCCTCTGCCTTCTTCTACCGACGCTCCCGTTTTGTCCACGAACCCGCCGCCACCAGCCACGGACACACCTGCCCCGCCCACTCTGCCTCCCCTGCCACCCGAACCCCAACGGATTGAGCTTACCTCTGACGATGGCGCCCCGCTGGTCGGTATGTATTATCCGGCAGCCACCAATCCCGCGCCCATTGTCGTCCTCATGCACTGGGCCGGCGGCGTGTTCATATTTGATTTCCGCGGCTATGGCGAAAGCGGGCCGAGTGATGAAAGTTCTGATGTTTTAGTACAAGACGCCCGCGCCGCCTACGCCACCGCCCTCACATTGCCCGGCGTTGACCCGGCCCAAATGGCCGGTATCGGCGCCAGCATTGGCTCTGATGCGGTGGTGGATGGCTGCATCGAACCCTGTCTGGGAGCGCTTTCCCTCAGCCCTGGCAGTTATCTGGGCGTGCCTTATGCGGATGCGGTTACTGCGTTGGATGATCTGGAGAAACCGGTCTGGTGTGTGGCGGCTGAAGATGATGAAACGGCCGTGCAAACCTGCCAATCAGCCAGCGGCGACCTTTACCAAAATCGAAATAGCAACACGGATAGAACGGATTGGACGGATTTTCACGGATAAAACAAGGGAAAATCCGTGTAAATCCGTTAGATCCGTATCAGCCGTGTATCCATTAAATCATTCTCCGACAGCCTGCTAGGCCGGCCAATGCCATGTTCCTCCATAGATTTCACCAACGTCGCTTCGGAATAACGGGGCGGCGGTTGGGTGAAATGCTGTTCCGGCAGCAGCCGACGCGAGCAAAAACCAACGGCTTTGCAGGCGAGACGATTTCAATACCTACGATCTCATCTGGCGAAAAAGCCCTGTGTTCGCGTTCGGCTGCACGTTTTGTTGGCGTGAGTACCCACCAAAACCTTGAACGACCAGCCTGAGCGGCAATGCCCAACAACTTGCTTTTGTGAGACACTTCGGCAAGCTTGTATAGACCGGACTTTGCCAGTTTTGACCTTTGCCCGGCGTAGAAACCTAAAAAAGAGACGGTCATGACTGTTATAGCGATTAAACATGAACAGCATGCTCCAGAGCATCAAAAACCCACTGGTTTAAGCTTTTGCCCTCAACTGTAGCAATGGTCACAACTTCAGCATGTAACTCAGGAGTAATCCGAACATTGAATTTTCCAGAATACTCCTTTTTAGGTTTAATGCCACGCGCTTCACATGCCTCAAGAAAAACCTTCAGCGATAGTGCGCCCTCTTTGTACAAACCATCAATATCTTTAGCGTAAAAATCTGCGCCGCCATTAAGAGCAATGAACTCGCCTCGAAACATTTCGATTTCTGGGTCGTACTGAATGACAGCCCGATAGCCCTCAATTTTCATCAGATTCATCATGGTATCACCTCGTTTGCTCTCAACCACTTACGAATGTTTGCCACTGCGCCTTTATCGGTATCAGGTCTTGGGTGGGGGCGGTGGTATATTCGAACCTCGCTAATAAAGAAAGACCTCAACACGAGAGCCTTCCCGTTCACTGATTTCAGCGCCCAATTCGACAAACAGCGCCTCAATATCGCGCCATTTGATATTTGCACTCGTTGGATGAGCGAAAATAAGCTCTAATGTTTTTTGATATTTACGCTTCATGGGTTGCATAGTACTATTTCATCGTACCATAGTCAAGATAAGTCAAATGAGTGTTTTTCGCTAAGTTAATTCCGAACGGCTCCTAAGCCTTCTTAGCTTAAGTAAAAGCCCCCTTTTTTTACGCAAGGAGGCTTTTTTGTTGCTTATATTCTGTGTTGAAACTTGTGCAAATCGGGGCAATAAATGACCGATGTATAGCAAGAATCAGTTATTGTGTGACAGGTTCAAATAGGTGATTATTAGCTTAACTTTCAACCGCCACGGCCGTTTCCTTTTCCGGCTCCTGGTATGGCTGGCGTTCGCCACACTGAGTACATTCCACCATGTTTTTATTAACCCGCGCCATCAACCCCTGGCACACCGGGCAGAATTCGGGAACCGGCCGTTTCCAA
>JAJRVV010000077.1 GCA_024277135.1 Chloroflexota bacterium
CGACTGCTTTTCGCGCTCCTTCTACATCTTGAATCATTTGCGGGTTGAAGTTGTCTAACATGCAATCTATGGTATGCTGATTTTCCTGATTTTGCTACCCCGAATTTTTGAGAAGATACGTTTTCATCTGGTAAACCTCCCGGAGGTTCGGAACCTCCGGGAGGTTGGTTAACCTGCGGCGGAAGACGGGGGGACACCCCCCGAACCCCCCAGAAATCAGAACAAGATCAGAATCCAGAATCCAGAATTCAGGATTCAGAACGGGGGAGAGAAGACGTGGCGCAACAGCAGCGAAATCCCCCGCTGCCGCCCCTGCCCCTGGGGTCGTTCCTGCCGCGGGCCGCGCAGCGCGCCAACTTCTTGTCATTGTACTAGGAACCACCGCGCAAGACGCGCACTACGACATCGCCGCCGCTCAAGTCTTCACGGCCGTCATCCTGATTGTACGGATAATTGTACTCCTTTTTGCTCTCATTCCGCCACCGGGTGCTGCACCATTCCCACACATTGCCTGCCATATCGGCGGCGCCGTAAGGGCTGTCGCCGGCGGGCGAATAGTTACCTACGGGGGTTGTTTTACCAAAATCAGCCTCCTTGCTGTTCAGTTTTGCAGCGTCCCACTCGTTGTCCCAGGGGTAGAGACGGCCGTCCGTCCCCCGCGCCGCCTTCTCCCACTCCGCCTCCGTCGGCAGCCGCTTCCCCGCCCAGCGGGCATACGCCACCGCCTCATACCAGGTAACGCCCACCACCGGATAATCAGTTTTGTTCCATTCCTCACCATCCCAATACTCAGGTTGGGAGCGGGATTTGTTACTGTATTCATCTAAATACTTGCCAGCTTGCCACCGCTTGGCTGCAATCGCTTCGGGCCAGTAATCCGGGTTGGCGTAACCGCCCGCTTCCATAAAACGGCCAAACTGGGCGTTCGTCACCGGCGTCCTGTCCATAAAATAAGCGGGCAGGTAAACGGTATGCTGCGGCGTTTCATCGCTGTCCGCTTCCTTGTCCCGGCTCTTATCGCTGCCCATCAAAAATTCCCCGGCGGCAACCGGAACCATATCCACGTCGGCGGCGCGGCCCAGCGCCAGCAGCGCTTCCAGCGCCGCGTGGCGGGCGTCGTCGGCGGCATCCGTCTCATACACCCGCAGCAGGGCGGCGGCTCCGGCGTCGGCAATCGTTCCCAACCGCGCCAGCGCCCGCGCCGCCTCGGCCCGCACCGCCGCGTCGTCATCGGTCAACCCGGCCAGCAAGGCGGCCGCGCCCTCGGTTCCGGCCCCGCCCAGCCGCCCCAGCGCCGCCACCGCCGCCTGCTGCTCGGCGGCGTCGTCAACGCGGGTCAGCGCCGCCAACCGCCGCCCCAGTTCCGCCTTCAGGTCGTCGTCCGCCCCACCCGGCAGCAGCCGCTCCGCCAGCAGCAAATCAGCCGCCGTCCCGCTCTCCATCAAGTCACGGCTGATATCAGGCAGTAAATCGGCGGCAAATTCTGTCAGATTGGTAATAACCCGCTCGCTGGCGGCAGCCGCCAATGGCTGTTCCCCCTCCGGCAAACGCAGCAGCGCCACCAGTTCCCTGGTCAAATCCTGGAAAATCTCCCCCTGCGCCCGGTTGGTTTCAGCGGCGCACTCCCCGGCCAACAGCCACAAATAACGCTGCTTCTCGCCCGGCGGCCGCGCCTGGTTCAGCATAATTTTCAGCAGCGGTTCAGCGTTAGCCGTTAAACCGCAGTAAAATAAAATCACCTCGCGCCAATCCGGGTTATCCGGATACCGCGCCAACTGGTCCGCCCCCGCTTCCGGGCCAAACTGGGCGTCAATGGCGGCCGCGGCAAAATACTCGCGCAGCGTTTTGTGCGAAAACCCATATTGGCGTATGGCCACTTCTTTGAGCAGTTCGCTGGTTTCGACAATATCATCCAATACATGTGTAGACGAGAAATCCTTGAGGCTGCGCTGTTGCTGGATGAACTCATCCAGCCATTTCAAAAGCGCCCTTTTACCGATACTCCCCTGTTTGCCATGCTGCATAATGTGCAAAGCAAGCGCTTCCAACAGTTCCTTTTTCGTTTCCGGATCAACTTTATCCCGATGAATGCCGCGGCTGTAGTCCCAATCGGAAAGACGGGCTTCGACGATCTTGTCGTACAGCGCCGCGCGGCGTTTGGGCAGCCGGTATTTCCGGCCGAAATGGTCCACTACCAACAGCAGCAACAGCGGGTTGTAGGCCAGTTCCAGAAAACGGGGCGAGTCTTGTAATCCACGCACTAATTTGTCGGCCAATTCTTTGTTATCGCCCTTGAACCAGGTATGAATAAAGCGGTCAATACCAGGGAAATCGAACTCCATCATTTCCATCATGTCAAACCCCTGCAGACGCTCCCGGCTTTCGTACTGGGGCCTGCGGGTGGAGACGACCAGGAAATTGCCGCTTTTGGAGGAATTGCCGCTTTTGGAAGTTACGGGCAGATGTTTGTTGGCAAACTGGTTTACCAGGGTGACAATGGTTTCGTAATCCGTTTCATCAGGCACTTCATCCAATCCGTCTAACAAGATCAAGCAGCGCCCCTTGTCAAGCATTCTATCCAGAAATTTGGCCGCGTTGGGAAATTGATAGGTGTCTTGCAGAATTTCGGGGAAAACATCTTCCAGGCGCTTCTTTGCGACCAATTTGTCTACAACTTTGCCCAGGCGAATGAGAATGGGGAAATAGGCGGCCATCTCTGTCTGGCGGCGGTTGGCGGATTCATAGGCCAAATTATGCAGGCAAGTTGTTTTTCCCACGCCCGGCCCGCCTAAAATGAGGAGACGATGGTGTTTGAGAACGGCCGTCCATGGTTTTACCGCTTTTTCCCGCTGCATACGACGCCTTTCAGCCTGGGTGCGATAGCGATCGGCTAAATTAGACGCATCCTGTTCATCAACAGCCAGAACGGATTGCACATACATCTCGTCCAATTTAATTTTCTTGTTGATCAGATTGCCGCCGGCCAGGTACTGCACATCTTCAATCAGCGTCTTGCGATAATCCTTCTGATACTTCCAACGAATGATGGGGAAACTGGCGATGGGATCGAAAATGAAATGAAACAATTTCCCCAACCAATCGGCCAGTTGGGTGGCAATCCGCTTACCCAAAATGGCGATCAAAATACCGAGAAGACCGCCCAAACCAATCAGAGCCGCCTGGATATTATCCTGCCACATCTGCTGCCAGACGCCAACTTGGGGCGTGGGCGCCGGCGTTGGCGTGATGACCAGAATGGCAGGTGGCTGGGTAGGGGCCGGGGTATCGGTTGGCGTCGGGACGGTTGGCGTCGGAGTTGCCGATTGGGCCTGGGCCAGGATAACGGTCAAAAATAAAACAGTGAAAAGGAATGAGAAGCGCCAAAAGAGTTTTTTGAACATGATAAAAGTATAAATATCCGACGGCAATCTGTCCAACCGGTGAAACAAACCTCATGGGGGTTCGCGTCTAGCAGCCCTGAAATTCCCTGGCAACAATGCTATACTATGGTCAACCGCCAACGCCAAACCTGACAAAATATCAAACGGCTAATGCACACCTTTTATTATCCACACCACACACAACATGATCCCGGCGAATTGTTAGCATCCGGTATGCCGGTGAATCCCTTGGGCGTAGTGGATACGGCCGCTCGTGGGGAAAACATTCACCGGGCCATCCAGGATGCCAATCTGGGACTGATGACGCCCCCTGGCGATTTCAGCATCGAGCCCATTAGCGAAATTCACGAATACGGCATGTTGGCCCTGCTCAAAACCGGATATGGCCGGGCCGTATCCGAAGAAAATCGCCCTTACGCCCTGCCCCACACTTTCAATAATTTCGGCTTCCGAACCCACAAACCCCGGTCAATTATGGGCGCGATGGGTCATTATTGCTTTGATAACACGGCGCCACTGCTGGCCCATACCTGGGAAGCGGCCTACTGGGCGGCGCAAACGGCCGTCAGCGCCGCCGCTTTTGTCGCTGCCGGCGAGAATCAACTGGCCTACGCCCTGTGCCGACCGCCCGGCCATCATGCCGGCCCCAATTTTTATGGCGGATTCTGCTACCCCCTGCCTCGCGGCACACACGAACCCGCTTATCTGCAAGCCCTCAAACATGCGCTGGATCGCATCCGCCGCTTTGTGCCTGACACTTTGTTCATCTCTCTGGGTTTGGATACCTTTGATGGCGACCTTTTGGGCACATTTCACTTACAAACCGAAAGCTTTTTCAATATAGGTCAATACATCGCAGACGTAGGTAGGGCGATTGCATACTCAATAAAAATCGTTTTATTTGCAACGAATTTTCACGAATTAACACGAATCATCTTCAAAATTCGCGCAAATTCGTGTTAATTCGTTGCAAAAAGGGAGTATGCAATCGCCCTGCAGACGTAGGTTTACCTGTTGTCGTCATTCAAGAAAGCGACTATGATTTACCCACTCTGGGTGATAATGTCATCGCCTTTTTGCGTGGATTAAATGGACTCGACGTCCAGAAATAGGAGGTTTGGATGATTCAAACACAAAACAAAACCGTCAATACCCGGCAAAAACCGGGCTGTCTGATTGGTTTTGCCCTGTTTTGGATAGCTTTTTCCACTGTATTTGTCATCATCTGCTTAACCCAGGATGAAATTACCTTCGCCATAATCGGTAGCATTTTTCTCCTGGTTGGCTTCCTGCTGTTGCTCTACGCCTTGCTGGTCATGGTCATCCGCGCCCGGGTGGGTACGCCGGAATTTCTCATCTCCAAAGAGACACTCAAGGTAGGCGAACCATTCAACATCAGCTACTACCATTCCTTCAAGAGAAAAGTGCGGGTCAATCGCATTCTCATCCAGCTTTATTTCCGGGAAACGGCCACCTACCAACAGGGAACCGACACCAAAACCGTTCGCCACCAAGAAATGATCGAAGAGTTTGAAGAACCGGGCGGCGATTTCCGGGCCGGTTCCATGATTCAAAACTCGTTTGATGTGCAAATTCCGCCGGACGGGATGCACACCTTGAAGGTGCAGCGCAATCAATTGCAATGGTTCGTCAAATTCCAGATGGAAATCCCGCGGCTGCCGGATTTCGTCAACGAGTATGAGCTTGAAGTCTTGCCCGCTTTGTATAGGAGTGAATGATGGCTAAAGCAGATATCGAAATCACTTTGCAAGGCGGCACAGACGGATTTGTCGCCCCAGAATATGCGCCGGGTGACAGTGTCAGCGGCGCGGTGTCAGTTTTCCCCGACAGCAACATGAAATGCCAACATCTCTACATTAAATTGGCGTGGCACACCGAGGGGCGCGGCACCCGATACCGGGAAACGATTGAGGAATTGGATGTGTTCCAGGGGGAATTGCAAGCGGGGATGCCGCGATCATTTGAGTTTGATTTTCGAGTTCCGGCCGAACCGTGGAGCTTTGCCGGGCGTTATGTCAGTGTGGTTTGGCAGATTGAGGCGCAGGTGGATGTCTCCTGGGCCAAAGACCCGAAAGCGGCGGCGCCGTTTGTGTTACGGCCGTCCGCCACGCCATCGTCTGCTGAAAGTTGGTGAGGTCAACGGCCGTCAACACCTCCGGCTCTGTTTGTTCTTGCCACACTTCGTACAGTAAAAACTCCATCGCCCGCAAATCGGGACTAAATTGGTCGTGCAAAAAGCGAATGGCATCGTCGCTCAGCGTCAGCCGGGGACGGCCGTCCAGGGCAAAATAGTCGAGCCGCCGCTGGAGGACGGCCGTCACCTGCGCCAGCGTCGCCGCCCCGTCCAAATCCACACTCGCCAGCGTCACCCCTCGTCGGCGAAACAACCGGGTCAAATCTTGATGGCTGGAGAGGATGAGGCGGGACGGCCGTTGCCGCAGCAACCGCCATTTTTCCCGCCAACTCAACCGTTGCGCTTCGTCCAACACAAACCCATCCAACCCCGTCAAATCCGTCGTGAACCGGCGCGCCTCTTCCGGCAGATGTTCGTAGGCAGCCAACACGCCTTCTGCCTCCAACTGCGCCAGCAGCCAAAACAAGGAGCTGGTTTTACCGCTCCCCTTTTCCCCCAGCAGTTGCAGAACGGACGGCTTTTGCGCCCAGGCTTCTCGTAAAACAGGGGGTGGGATGGCGACGGCCGTCCATTCTTCATTCGTCAGCGAACCAAACGGGTTGCGTTGGTAGCCGAGGGTGTGGAAGGGAAACGGCCGTTGACGAATCATGCCGCCATCATAACATCCTTTCCTCCGCCAACCAATCGGTTATACTTGGAACAACACTTTACCACGAACTGCACAAATTTCACGAATTAAGAACTTACTTTTCGTGCAATTTGTGTCATTCGTGGCAAAAATCCGGCTACCAAACGAAATCCAAAATCATGATCATTCTTACTCTCAACTCCCCCCAGGCCGCACTCAGCAACAGCGGCGGCAAAGGCATGAACCTGGCCCGCCTGGCCCGCGCCGGTCTACCCGTGCCCGGCGGCTATCTCATCACCGCCGCCGCCTACCGCCGCTACGTGGCCGCCAACAACCTGTCCCCATTCATCCAACAAACCCTGGCTAACCTACAAACCGACGACCCGGCTGCCCTCAACCGCGCCGCCGCCGCCATCCGCGCCCGCTTCGCCGCCGGAACCATCTCCGCCAACCTGCAAACCGCCATCATCACCGCCTACCACGATGTCAGTAATCAGTATTCAGTAAACAGTAAGCAGTCTCCAGTTTCCAGTCTCCAATCCCCCCCCGTCGCCGTCCGCTCCTCCGCCACCGCCGAAGACCTGCCCGACATGTCCTTTGCTGGTCAGCAGGATACTTTCCTCAACGTCCTCGGCGAAGAAGCCCTGCTCAAAGCGGTAGTGGCGTGCTGGAGCAGTTTGTGGACGGCGCGGGCCATCGGCTACCGGGCGCGCAACAGCATCCCGCAAGACGAGGTGGCGCTGGCCGTCGTGGTCCAGGCGATGGTGCAAAGCGAGGCGTCCGGCGTTTTGTTCACCGCCAATCCGCTCACCGGCAAACGGAGCCAAATGGTGATTGACGCCACCCTGGGGCTGGGCGAAGCGTTGGTCTCTGGCCTGGTGGAGCCAGATCAATTTGTGGTGGACGGCCGTACCGGACACATCCTCCAGCGTCAAATTGGCGAAAAAGCGACGGTGATACACGGCCGCGCGCATGGCGGCGTCCACACCGAAACCAGAGCCGCCGCCGACCAGCCCGCCATCTCCGACGCCGTCATCGCCCAACTGGTCGAGCTGGGACGCCAAACCGCCGCCCATTTCCAATCCCCCCAGGACATCGAATGGGCGTGGGCCGACAACCGGCTCGCCCTGCTCCAATCCCGCCCCATCACCAGCCTTTTCCCCATCCCCGAATGGGCCGAACAGAACCCGCAGCTACAACTCCTCTTCTCCTTCGCCTCCGTCCAGGGGATGCTCGACCCCATCACCCCGCTGGGGCAAGACACCCTGCAAAGCATGTTAGCCGGGCTGGGGCAATTGTTCCGTCTCTCCATCACCCGTCACCAGCAGACGGCCGTCCTCGCCGCCGCCGAACGGTTATGGATCAACCTCACCCCGCTGGTGCGCCATCCCATTGGCCGCAGAATAGAGATGAAAGGGTTACAGTTTATTGACCCCACCGCCAGCCAGGCGCTCCGCTCCCTGGAGGACGATCCCCGGCTGCAACCGGAAAAAGGGTGGTTTCGTCTGCGCACGTTCTGGCGCGTCCTCCGCTTTTTCCTGCCCATCATGTCCCATCTCCTGCGCACCCTGCGCCATCCCGACCGGGAACGGGGCCGCTTCCAAGAGGCAATGGCGCAAATCGAAGATCAGTATGCCCGCCAATTCGACGCCGCCGACAGCCTCAGCCAACGATTAGCCGTGTTCGAGACGTTCCTGCGCGACTGCTTCCCCGTCGTCCTCAGCCGCTTTTTGCCCGTCATCGCCGGCGGCATGTCCTCTCTCAATCTCACCATCAAACTGGCCGCCGCCATCCGCGATCAGGGCTTTGATCCGCTCATTTTGACGCGCGGCCTGCCGCACAACGTCACCACCGAGATGGATTTGCTGTTGTGGCAGACCGCCCAGAAAATCCAGACGGATGAGGCGTCCCGCCGCCGCCTGCTGCGCGGCGATCCGGCCGACCTGGCGGTGGCATACCAGGCGGGAACGCTGCCCCAACCGATGCAAACGGCCGTCGCCCACTTCCTGGAGCAATATGGGATGCGCGGGCTGGCCGAGATTGACCTGGGCCGCCCCCGTTGGCAGGACAACCCCGCCGCCATCTTCCACACCCTGCAAAGCTACCTGCAAATCAGCGACCCGGACAGAGCGCCGGACGTCGTCTTTGCCCGCGGCGCCGCTGAAGCGGAGGCGGCCATCCCCGCCATGGCCGCCGCGCTGAGACAAACCAGGCACGGCCGTCTCAAAGCCAGACTGCTGCCCATCGCCGCCCGCCGCCTGCGCGCTCTGGCCGGTCTGCGCGAAAGCCCCAAATTCCTCATGATCCGGCTCTTCGGACACGCCCGCCGCGCCCTCCTGTCCAGCGCCGCCGACCTGGCCGCTCAGAACGTCATCGCCCAGCCCGACGACATCTTTTTCCTGCGCCTGGACGAACTGCGCGCCATCGCCGCCGGGGAAACGGAAGGGTGGCAGGCGATCATCCGCCAGCGGCGGCACGTTTACGCCCGCGAAAGGCAGCGGCGGCAAATCCCCAACCTGTTGTTAAGCGATGGCACGGCGTTTTATGAGGGCACGGCCGTATCCGGCGATGGCGATCTGGGCGGAACCCCCGTCTCGCCCGGCGTGGTGGAAGGGGTCGTCCACATCCTCCTCGACCCGCACGGGGCGCAGCTGGCCCCCGGCGAAATCCTGGTCTGCCCCGGAACCGACCCGGCATGGACGCCGCTCTTCCTGGCGGCGGGCGGCCTCATCACCGAAGTGGGCGGGCTGATGACGCACGGCTCGGTGGTGGCGCGGGAGTATGGCATTCCGGCCGTCGTCGGCGTGTATCAGGCGACCAGCCGCCTGCAAACGGGCCAGCGCATCCGGCTGGATGGCAGCAGCGGCGCGATTGAGATTTTGGATTCTTGATTGTAACTGTACAATCTCTCTAGCTGTGGCCGGTGTCCCCACCGCGCCACCAGCGGGCACGGTCTGGAGACCGGCCCGATCACCTGAATAGTTTCTCTTGATTTTGGATTTTGGATTACGGATATGAATCTCTCAGAAATGATTGCCCAAGAATTGAAGGTACGGCCGGCGCAAGCAACGGCCGTCATCTCTCTGTTGGACTCCGGCAACACCATCCCCTTCATCGCCCGCTACCGCAAAGAAATGACCGGCAGCCTGGACGAAGAGCAGCTTCGCCAAATCTCCAGCCTGCTGCACAAACAGCGGGCGCTGGATGAGCGGCGGCAAACCATCCTCAAAGCGATTGGGGAGCAGGGCAAACTGACGCCGGAACTGGCGGCCCAAATTCAGGCGGCGCAGACGATGACGGCGTTGGAAGACCTGTACCAGCCGTTCAAGCAAAAGCGGTACACCCGTGCTGCCATCGCCCGTGAGAAGGGGTTGCAGCCGTTGGCCGAATTGATCATCGCCCAAATCAGGACGGAGGAGACGGCCGTGCAAATGGCCCGCCCCTTCCTCACCGACGAGGTTGCCACAACAGAAGAAGCCCTGGCCGGGGCGCGGGACATCGTCGCCGAAATCATTAGCGATCACGCCCAAATCCGGCAGCGCGTCCGCGGCAAGGCGCTGCAATATGGCGACCTCGTCAGCCAAAAAATCAAGAAGGCCACAGACGAACGAAGCGTTTACCGACTCTACTACGATTTCAAATACCGGATCAACCGGCTGAAACCCCACCAAACATTAGCCATCAATCGCGGCGAAGCTGAGAAAATTTTGCGGGTCAAAGTGGAGATCGCCGAGCGGGATTGGCTCATTCCCGTCCGCCAATTTTTTCGCCCAGACCGCCGTTCGCCGTTGGCCGGCCAGTTGCAGACGGCGATGAACGACGCCGCCCAACGGCTGCTGCTGCCCGCCATCGAGCGGGGCGCGCGCCGCCATCTGACGGAACAGGCGGAGGCGCGCGCCATCCAGGTGTTCGCCCAAAACATGCGCGGCCTGCTCAGCCAGCCGCCGCTGGCGGGGCACACCGTTCTGGCGATTGATCCCGGCTATCGCACCGGCTGTAAAGTCGCCATTCTGGACGCGACCGGCAAAGCGCTGGACACGGCCGCCATTTACCCCCACCCGCCGCAAAAACGATGGGATGAAGCGCTAAAAACGTTGGCTATGCTCATTCAACGGCATGATGTCAGCTTGATCGCCATCGGCAACGGCACGGCGTCGCGGGAGACGGAACGGTTAGCCGCCGAATTGACGCGCCAGTTAGACAGCGTTCATTACCTCATCGTCAACGAAGCCGGGGCCAGCGTTTACAGCGCCAGCAAACTGGCTGGCGCCGAACTGCCGGAGCTGGACGTAACCCTGCGCGGCGCGGTTTCGATTGGCCGCCGGGTGCAAGACCCCCTGGCGGAACTGGTGAAAATTGACCCCAAATCTATCGGCGTGGGGCTGTACCAGCATGATGTGAACCAGAAGGCGTTGGGAGAGGCGTTGACGGCCGTGGTCGAGAGCGTGGTCAATCAAGTCGGGGTGGATGTGAACACCGCTTCCCCGGCTTTGTTAACGTATGTGTCCGGCATCGGGCCAAAGCTGGCGGAACGAATGGTGAAATATCGGGAGGAACACGGCCGTTTCGTCAACCGGCAAGCCATCACCAACGTCCACGGGCTGGGCAGCAAGGCGTTTGAACAAGCCGCCGGTTTCCTGCGCATCCGCGACGGCGACAAGCCGGACGGCAATGAGCCGTTAGACGCTAGCGCCATTCACCCGGAGAGCTACGGGGTGGCGACGGCCGTGCTGCAACGCGCCGGTCTCAATTCCAGCAGCCCATTAGCCAGCCGTCAACCGGCTCTGGACAAATTGCTGGCGCAAACGCCGCTGGCAGCGCTGGCAGCTGAATTGGAAACCGGCGTCCCCACCCTGACCGACATTTTAGAGCAGCTCGTCCGCCCCGGCCGTGACCCGCGCGAGGATTTGCCGCCACCCATCCTACGTAACGATGTGCTGTCCATGGCTGATTTACGGCCGGGGATGCAGTTGAACGGCACGGTGCGCAATGTAGTGGATTTTGGCGCATTCGTGGACATCGGCGTCAAGCAGGACGGCCTGCTGCACCGCTCCCAGATTCCGCGCCGGGAGGCGTTGAGCGTGGGGGATGTGCTGGCGGTGAAAATCCTGGGGGTGGACAGCGGCCGGGGGCGGATTTCGTTGGGCTGGGTTGGCGATTAGCAAAAAGTCAGTAATTCCCGCTCGTCAGGATTGCCATTCGGTTACCGCGGATAAGCTATTATGAACCTGTCATTTGACTCCCTACTAGAACGCCTTTTCGACCATATGCCCATGGGCGTCGCTATTTTCGATACCCAACTACGGCTGCAACGCTGTAATCTTGCCTGGACCGCATACATTGAGCGATATACATCTTCTACGGCCGTTCAAGTTCAGCCCGGCGTCACCTTCTTCGACCTGGCTCCCGGCGCTGAGGATGAGATGCTGCCCATCTTTGAGCGGGTGTTGGCCGGAGAGACGGTGCGCCGGGACGGGCTGCGCCGGGAAAGTCAGGGTATCGTTTCCTACTGGGATGTATTCTTAACGCCGCTGATCGAGGGCGAGGAAGTGGTGGGTTTTGTGGAAATGACCACCGACGCCACTGAGCGCAAACGGGTAGAGGATGCGCTCCGGGAAAGCGAAGCCAATTTCCGATCCCTGCTAGAAAACGCCTCCAATTTCGCTGTTTATCGCGTCGCCGTTGATACCGCCAATCCGTACGCTGGCCGGGTGATGATGGTCAGTCCTTCCATTAAAGAGATCACCGGCATATCAGACCCCTACCGCTTTGAATCCTGGTTTGAAAACATCCATCCCGAAGATTTGCCTAAAGCGGTGGAGGCCAACCGGCGGGCGATGAAAGAGGGACGGCCGTACCGCCAATCAGTCCGCGTCTATCATCCACAAAAAGAGCAGTGGATTTGGGTGCATGTCGCCTCCACCCCCGTTTTTGACGCCGCGGGCCAGCTAACCCATTTTAACGGCCTGATCCTGGACATCACCGAGCAAAAGCAGGCCGAAGAAGCGCTGCAACTGGCTTACCAAACGATGGAGCAGCGCGTCCGCGAACGCACGCGGGAACTATCCACCTTGCTGCAAGTTTCCCACAATGTGGCGGCTACGCTGGAGATGAAACCGCTCCTGGGCCTGATCCTGGATCAACTAGGCGGCGTGGTGCATTACAGCGGAGCCACTATTCTGGCGCTGGCGGAAGATGCGCTGACTGTTCTGGCTCACCGGGGGCCGAATCCGCGGGAGGAGATGTTGTCGTTGCGCTTTCCGTTGGCGCAGGCGCCGGTTAACCGCGAAGTACTCCGCCGCCGGGAGCCGGTCATCATCCCTGATGTGCGCGGCGACACCCCTCTGGCGCGCGCTTTTCAAAAATCGGCCGGGGAACAGTTAAAGACGACGTTTGGCTATATCCGTTCCTGGATGGGCGTTCCTCTGCTGGTTAAGGAGCGGGTGATCGGTATGTTAACCCTCGACCATAGTGAGCCGGATCATTATACGCCGCAGCAGGCGGAACTGGTTCGCACCTTTGCCAATCAGGTGGCGGTGGCTATCGAAAATGCCCGGCTGCACCAGGCAGAACAGACGCGGCAGCGAGAGCTGCAAACGCTGCTGGACGTGACGGCCGCTGCCACCGCTTCACTGGATTTAGACGAGATGCTGCAAGCGACGCTGGATCGGCTGGCAGCCCTGGTGCAGGCTTCGCGGGCGGGCGTGATGCTGCTCAACAGCGAATCGGGAGAACTGGAACCGCGAATGCTGCGCCCGCCACAGGTTGTCGCGCCGGAGAACATGGCGGAAGTCACCGCGGCCTGCCGCGCCGCGCTGGACAGCGGCCAGCCGCTTTACATCCCGCCGGACGCAGAACGGGGCTTTACGGAACCGGGGGCGCTGCTGCCGCTGCGGGCGCGGGGGCAGGGGTTGGGCGTGTTGGCGATCATCGGCGCGCCGGGGAAGACGTTCAGCCGGCAACATCTGGCCCTTTTTGAATCGATTGCCGACCAACTGGGCATCGCCGTCGAAAACGCCCGGCTTTACGAACAGGCGGAACAGGCGGCAGCGGCGGCCGAACGGAGCCGTCTGGCGCGGGATTTACATGATGCGGTCAGCCAGACGCTTTTTTCGGCCAGCCTCATCGCTGAGGTGCTGCCGCGCCTGTGGGAACGGAACCCGGCTGAGGGGCGACGCCGGCTGGAAGAGCTGCGGGAGTTGACGCGGGGGGCGCTGGCGGAGATGCGGGCGCTGTTGTTGGAATTACGGCCGTTAACCCTGACCGAGTTCAGCCTGGAAGAGTTGTTGCGCCAGTTGGCGGAAGCGGCTATCGGCCGTTCCCGTTTGCAGGTGGAGGTGGCGGCGGTGGGGGAACGGCCGTTGCCCCCCAAAGTCCAGGTCGCCTTCTACCGCATCGCCCAGGAATCGCTGCACAACATCAGCAAGCACGCCGGGGCCAGCCGGGCGACGCTGCGCCTTGATTTTCAGCCGGATGCGGTCAGGATGACGGTTGAAGATGACGGCCGGGGCTTTGACGTGCAAGATACGCCGCCTGATTCCTTCGGCTTGAGCATTATGCGCGAACGAGCCGCCAAAATCGGCGCAGATTTCCACATTGAAAGCGAAATAGGCCAGGGGACGCGGGTGGTGATTGACTGGCCGGTTTTTGGTGAACGGTAATCGGTGGACTGGCTACCGATTACCGATTACCAATAACCGATTACCGAAAAGAGGGAAAAATGAGTGAAACAAAACCAATCCGGGTAATGATAGTGGATGACCATGCCGTTGTGCGCAGCGGGTTGGCCGCCTTTTTACTGGCTTTTGACGATTTGGAACTGGTAGCTGAAGCTGGCAGCGGTGAAGAAGCGGTGCGTTTGTGTACCCGGCAGGCGCCAGACGTGGTTTTGATGGATCTGGTGATGCCGGGGATGGATGGGGCGGAAGCCACCCGCGCCATTCGCCAGCAATGCCCTCATTGTCAGGTCATCGCGCTGACCAGTTTCCGTGAGGAGGGGTTGGTACAGGGGGCATTGGCCGCCGGGGCGATCAGCTACCTGCTCAAAAACGTCTCTGCTGACGAACTGGCAGAAGCCATCCGCGCCACCCACGCCGGACGGCCGACGCTCTCTCCCGAAGCAACGGCCGCCCTCATCCACGCCGCCACCCAGCCGCCGCAACCAGCCTACGACCTGACGCCGCGCGAGGAGGAAGTGCTGGCCCTGATGGTACAGGGGTTGAATAACCCGGAAATTGCCGGGCAGTTGGTGGTGAGCCGTTCCACGGTCAAGTTTCACGTCAGCAGTATTTTGTCCAAGTTGGGGGTAAACGGCCGTACCGAAGCTGTCGCCCTGGCCTTGCAGAAAAACCTGATTGAGTAGAAATGGGGAACCGGAAAACAGTTGAGATCGAGTCATGTCTCAGGCCGGTCAAGCGATTTGTACGCTTGTTGCTCACAGCCATTTTCCCGCTCCGGGAAAGACAGGCTGGTCCCTGGTGGAGGCGGCACGAGCGCTGGTGGCGGCGAGAATGCAGTATTGCCGGCGGAACAATTTTGATACGGCCGACAAAGCATTTGAACGAGGCTGCGGCTACTGCCAGCAGCAGGCTTACGCCCTGGTATCTTTGCTGACGCAGTTGGGTTTTGAAGCAAAAGTGGCACACGCCTTCAGAAACAGGTTTCCCGATGGGAGTGTGTCCGGGCACGCCTGGGTCAGCGTCACCGTGAATGGCGAGACCCGGTACGTTGATTCACTTTATTACGATGCCCAGGCCGGCCGGCTGGCGTTTGCGCCGCTTACCAAAATGCGGGCGTACACGCCGTTATTTCGTTTGTTGGCGGGATGGGGGAGTACGGCCGTTAACGCCCACCGTTATTACGTGACCGGGAAGGATAAGTAGATACGGGCACATTGGTTTTCGCCATATGTTTCAGGCAAATGCCAAATAATGGGGAGGCGCATAGAAACGGCGCTTCCGCAATGGTTCAGGGGATTCTGTTCGGCAAAGCGACCGTAGTCGCTTCATACGCGCGGCAGATTTTAATAAGAAGAATGGCTTTGTCACTGGCCCAATGGCAGATGTCCAGGGCGGCGGCTCCTGGTCTGTCCGCAAGGCAAATAACTCAAGTAAAGCGGCCGACATGGCCAATATTTGTTCCTCTTCTGTCTGTGGTCGCGGCATATCAGCAATTACTGGATGGCTGCGAAAAAAATCTTGCGCCAAACTGCGAAGCCGTAAACTATCTCGCTGCAAAGCCGCCTCTGCAATTTGTTCAATCTTCACCATATGTCGTTTCCCATAAATCCAAGAAGGCGTGTTTTGCTTTTAATTTATAACCCGGGACCAGGTACGGCATCACAGCCATCCAAATTTCATCCTGCGTGCCCTTCATTTCCTGCAACAAGCGGCGGGCATCGTCAATATCTACATCGTCGCGCCAGGCTGAAAGTTTCATGGCCAACAACTGTGCTAACGATGGGCGTCTCACCACAATGCCTGGTGCAGAGAAGATAACAGGCCCTTGGCTGACGCCTACCAAAAAGCCGCTCCGTCATTTAGCCAATCATCAGCCCAGCCAAGCTCCTGGGCCACCTGTTGGGCCAGATTTCACACGATGTGCGCCTCTCTGGGCGATAGAATAAACACGTCCACATCGTGAGTTGCCAACCGAGCATTATACGCCAGAACCATCACTGCGCCACCAACAGCCAGCAACTCAATCTGATATCCTTGCTCTTGCGCCACCTTGCCCAGACGGGTTAATGCCTTCGTTATCTCTTGCTGTGTATCTTCTCAATATTCAGCGGAGACTTGACAAGTTTTTCCATACGTTCTCGTGTAAAACAAAGCGCCTTGTGAAACTTGTCAAGTCTTTTCCACGATTTATTGAGATGATACCTTGCTGTGACAATAAAGCCATTTCCTGCATAGTATACAACGTTCAGAACAGTTCTGAAAACGAGCTGCATTCTCCCTTTCTCCCTTTCTATATCTGTCGCCAACCGATCCTGTCCACCTGACCAGGGCCAATTCTCCCCAGATGCCTGATGTGACTGGGGAGTTTTTGTTTTACCCTCATGGCAACAGGATAAGGAGAGTGCAACATGTGCCAACTTCTGATTTTCGTGGCGACGGCCGTCATTATTCTGCACGGGCTGGTGCATTTGATGGGTTTTGTGGCTTATTGGCCGCTGGCGGAATTGGCCGAACTGCCTTACAAGACGACGTTGCTGGACGGCCGTTTACCAATAGGCGCGTCGGGGATGCGTGTGTACAGCGTTTTGTGGCTGGTGACGGCCGTTGGTTTCGTTGCCGCGGCCATTGGTCTCCTCAGCAAACAATCCTGGTCGGTTGCGGTGTTGGGGACGGCCGTCACCCTCTCACTGCTCATCACCGGTTTAGATTGGAACCAAGCCTGGCGCGGAGCTATCTTCAGCCTGGCTATCCTGGTCATCTTGTTGCGGGCGCGGGGGATCGGATGAATAGCGTCATGGAAAATAAACCGCATTTATTCACGCGCATCAGGGAGCGGCTGCGCCGGCTGTGGGGCAGCGTTGCGCCCGGCCCACGGGCCTGGCGCGGGGCGGCGTGGGGCGTCCTTCTCGCCCTGGCCCCAATCCTGTTGGTGGCGGCCTACAATCTGTTTGCCCCGGCAGGGGTGGCTCGTTTTGCCACCGGTACGCTCCTGTTCCTGGCTGCGTTCGCCCTCGTCGGAGGATTAGCGACCCTGGTCTGGCGCACCTTCAAGGGGCTGCCCGCTTTTTACGTCTGGACGCTGGCCTGCGCGGCGGCCACGTCTGGCTTGCTGGCGCTTTACGCCCTGCCCGTGTTGTTCGGTATCCTCGCGTTCGTCCTGGGAGCCACCGTCATCGCCTCGCTCCTGGGCGCGAGTATTGCCGTGCTGGCGCGCGGCGGCTGGCGGGAGGCCACCGGGAGGCGGCGAACCATCGCTGTCGCCGGGTTGGCGCTGGGGGCAGCGGGGCTGCTCTGGGGCGTCGCCTGGCTGTTGGACGACGGGCCGCCGCTGGCGTCGCCGCCGCCCGTGACAGCGCCAGCCGAACCGCTGGATATGCCCGATCCCTCTCAACCGGGGTCATATGCCATGCAAACCTTATTCTATGGCAGCGGGCAGGATCGCCATCGGGCAGAATATGGCGCTGCTGTGGCCCTGATCACCGCGCCGGTGGACGGGTCAGCATTGGTCGAGCGGTGGACGGGCCTGCGGACGAGCTACTGGGGCTTTGGCCCCGAGGCGCTGCCCCGCAACGGCCGGGTGTGGTATCCGGAAGGAACAGGGCCTTTTCCGCTGGTCTTGATCGCGCATGGCAACCATGCGATGGAGGATTTCTCGGACGCCGGCTACGCTTATCTGGGCCAATTGTTAGCCAGTCGCGGCTTCATCGCGGTCTCGGTGGATGAGAATTTCCTCAACCTCTCCCCTTTTGCCGAAGGGGTGATAATCAGAACTTTGCAGGAGGAAAACGACCTGCGAGCCTGGCTGTTGTTAGAACACCTGCGACTGTGGCGTGACTGGAATGCCGCCCCGGATAACCCCTTCTACCAAAAGGTAGACCTGGACAACGTGGCCTTGATAGGACACTCGCGGGGCGGGGAGGCGGTGGCGGTAGCGGCCGCGTTCAACCGGCTGCGCTATTACCCGGACGACGCGACGGTGCGATTCGATTACGGCTTTAATATTCGCTCATTGGTGGCTATTGCGCCGGTGGACGGTCAATACAAACCGGCCGGCCGGGAAACGGCGCTGGAGAACGTGAATTACCTCGTCCTGCACGGGGCGCACGATATGGACGTGGTCTCTTTTGCGGGAGCCAGACAATACGCCCGCGCGCGCTTCACCGAGGGGGGAGACTGGTTCAAGGCCGGTCTGTACATCTATGGCGCTAACCATGGGCAGTTCAACAGTTCCTGGGGGCGCAAAGACTTGTTCGAGCCGTTGATGCGGGTGTTCAACCTGGGACAACTGCTGCCTGCCGAGCAACAGGAACAGATCGCCAAAGTTTATATCAGCGCCTTCCTGGAAACCACGCTGCGCGGAGAGTCCGGCTACCTGCCTCTCTTCCGCGATCACCGCCGGGCGCGGCGATGGCTGCCGGATACAACCTATATCAGCCAGTACGAGGACGCCGGGACGCAGTTGGTCAGCGCGTACCAGGAGGACATCAACTTAGAGACGACAACATTGCCCGGCGGCCGGCAAGCTGGCGAAAATCTAACCGTCTGGCGAGAGCAGTTGGTAAAAGCCAAGTGGGGCGATATGGACAACCACGCGGTTTATCTCGGATGGGACGCGGACAGGACGACGACGTCCCGTTATACGATCCGGTTGCCTGAGCGAGGCATGATGTTGACGCGAGACAGTAACCTGGTCTTTGCGCTGGCTGACGCCAACGAAGACCCCGCCCCGGAGACAAAAGACGCCGGGCCAAAAGGTGAGCGCGAACCAATTGATTTGACGGTGGAACTGGTGGACAGGGCAGGGGAAGTAGCCCGGCTGCCGTTGAGTCGCTTTTCTTTCCTGCAGCCGCAACTGGAGGGGCGGATCGGCAAAGCCGCGTTCATGTCCCCTCTGCCCGTATCGGAGGTCGTGTTCCAACATTTCGAGTTCCCGCTGGCAGCCTTTGTCGCAGAGAATCCCGCCTTTGACCCCGCCGGTCTGGCGCAGGTGCGCTTTGTTTTTGATCGTACCCGGACGGGGGTTATCGCGCTGGATGATGTTGGTTTTCGGAATTGAACTGTACTACAGATGCAAGAGGTAATGAGATGAGTGTTTTACTGAAAGCGATTGCTATATTCGTCGGCGTCCTGGTGGTTTTGGCCGGTATCGGCTGGTTGGGACTTCAGATCAAGCCCCAACCCTTTCCCGCCTACCCGCAGCAAACGCCCGCTCTGCCCGTTACTGATTTGCCTGCCGACCTACCCGCCCCTGTAGCCCGTTATTATAAAACCATCATGGGGGAGCGGGTTCCGCTGGTGGAAACGGCCGTCATCAGCGGCCGCGGCCGGCTGCGGATCAAAGGCGTCACCTTTCCGGCTCGTTTCCGCTTCACCCACATCGCCGGACAAGGCTACCGCCACACCATCGAGGTCACCTTCTTCGGCTACCCGCTGCTGAAAGTCAATGAGTGGTATTTGGACGGTAAAGCCCGCCTGGAACTGCCTGCGGGCGTGATTGAGAACGAACCCAAAATTGACGCGGCAGCCAATCTGAGCCTGTGGGGTGAAGCCGTATGGCTGCCTTCTATCTTTGTCACCGATCCCCGTGTGCGCTGGGAAGCGGTTGACGAAACCACTGCCCGCCTGATTGTGCCTGCCGGGGCTGGCGAGGAGCCGTTCACCGTCACCTTCGATCCCCAGACCGGACTGTTGCGCACGCTGGAGGCGATGCGCTGGAAGGAACCTGACAGCGAGACGAAACTGCTCTGGCGTAACGAGGCTTTGGGATGGCGGCCGTTTCACGAAGTCATGATCCCCTCACCCGCGACCACAGCCTGGGAGGACGAGGGGACGCCCTGGGCGGTGTGGACGATTGAAGATGTGGCCTACAACGTTGATGTTTCCCAATACATCAAGGCAAGAGGAGAGTGAGGACGTGTTGATTGAACCAATCTTAATGAAACATGATGCGGAGAAGATGATATGAACCAAATTAGCAATGTGACGATTTTGTTGGCTAAACTTGCTTTCAAGCTCATCCCACCGGGCTTATGGCTTGGGGCCGTGTTCGTTGTGGTTCTCTGGCTGGTAGTGATGGTCAGGGTGTGGGGCGTCGCGCCAAAGTCAAGGGCGTCATGGCGCTCAAATCGTAGACAGGAGGCAGTGGGATGAAGAGGCCAATGTGGTTTCAACCTGGGGCAAAGTTCACCGCCCTCACGATGTTGTTGTTTGCCCTTTACGCCGTTGATTTTGTGAATGGGCGTTGGGCTGAAATAGTGGCGACAGCTCCCCTGGCGCTTTTGGTGATGGCGCTGCTGGATACGGCCGTACTCACCGTTGCCATCCGCCACCTGCACTACAACGGCTGGCGACTGGTTGGGGCGCTGTTTTTGCTCTTTTACGGCGTCAAAACCTTTCTAGTGGGCATTGAGGCCGTGTACCTTAGCGATGTATTAACGCCGCCAATGGCCCGCAGCCTGTTTCTCAATGGCCTGATTGTGGCCGCGCTGTTCATTCCTATAGCTGTGCGGGGTCTTGGATGCTGGACTGGGGATAAAGCGGTCAGGCCAATTCCACGAACCATAACCGGATGGCTGGGGAAGCTCCTGCTGGCTGGTATTTTGTATCTTTTCCTCTTCATTGCCGGTGGTTTGCTGCTATTCACGCCTATTGCCAATGCCCTTGATCCCGCTGGCGCTGCCGCATACCTGGCCGGGTTTGCCGCGCCAGATTGGCTGCCATTATTTATCGTGGTCAGGGGGTCTTTGTGGGCGTTATTGGCGCTGCCGGTGATTCGGGGGATGAACGGCCGTTTCTGTCCCAATGGCCTGCTACTCGGCTTGCTCTTTGCCGTGCTGATGGCCGACAACCTCCTCATACCATCAACCATCCCAAACATGATGCGCGTGGCGCACTTCATAGAACTGTTTGTCGAAAATGTACTCTTTGGCCTAGCGCTGGTCTGGCTGTTGGGACGGCCGCGCCGCCAACAGGCAGTGGGATTATAACGATTGCGTTCATCCTATCCATCTGACCAGGGGCAATTCTCCCCAGATGCCCGATGTGTCTGGGGAGTTTTTATTTTATGGTAGGGGCAGTGAGGTGCGATATGAACGAATTTAACTCTTTTATGTGGCAAATGGCAATAACCCAGGCGCAACGGCCGTCAGACAACTGGAAGAACAGGAACATCCGCTTAGCCTTGTCTGCCATGCGCTTGTACGAGCGAGCTTTGTGGCGCGGCCGTATCGCTCGATTGGTCGCCTGGTTAAGACGACGGCCGTATCACCTGCTCGACCTGGCTGACGTGAGCCAACATTGTCAAATCATCAACCAGCATCACGTCGGACTGCAAACCGTACCGATGACCCAAATTCGGGGCAGCGACGGCCGCAGTCATGATTTTGACGCCGCCTTTCACCCCCGCCAGAGCCACAACCGTGAGCCGTGGCTGCGCGTGGCTACGGCCCGCCTGGCCGGAGAATCTATGCCGCCGATCAAACTCGTCCGGGTAGGCGATATTTACTTTGTGCGCGACGGGCATCACCGCATTTCCGTCGCCCGGAGTATGGGGCAGAGGATGATTGAGGCGGAAGTGACAGTGTGGCAAGCAGCGGACGCATTGCCCTGGAAGCGGCGGGGAATGCCCCTCGCCTCCCAGGCGACTGCCGCTTGAAGGATGAGCGATGCGCGTCTTGTTAGCCGACGCCCAGCAAAAAGTGCGTTCTGCGTTGCGTTTGCTGTTGGCGCAAAAACTGGAATTTCAGGTGGTCGGCGAGGCGGCCGACGCTACCGGTTTACTGCTGGCGGCAGAGCGGAAACAGCCCGATCTACTTCTGCTGGATTGGGACCTGCCCGGCCTGCCGCCCGCTTATCTGCTGCGGTTACTGCGCCGGGAACG
>JAJRVV010000078.1 GCA_024277135.1 Chloroflexota bacterium
AGTTCAATTGGCGGTGCTGGTTTTTCTGACGATTGGCGTGATTTTAATTGCCGGATTGGAAGTTCAAGAACAATCGGCTCATGCCTTGCCTGAATTTGCTGCTCGCACTGGCGAAGCGTGCGGTGCTTGTCACGTCAACCCCGGTGGCGGCGGCCCACGCACAATGGTTGGACTGATGTGGTCTGCTCAGGGGAATCCTGATGAGCTGCCAGTTCTGGACATTAATATGGCACCTGGCGTAACTGACGGTGCGGAGTTGTACGATATTGGCTGTGCTGGTTGCCATGGGCTTTCTGGCGAAGGGTTGTTTGGCACGGCGATTGTGGGCAGTGGATTGCGCGCCCGCAAGATTGAAACGGCTATTGTGCGTGGTCGTGAACGCAGCGGGATGCCTGCTTATGAAGGGCAGTTGACGGATGAACAATTGACGGTATTGGTTGACTATGTGGCTGGATTGGCCTCTGGGCAAATTGAACCACCGCCGTTGAGCTACCCATTACCGGCTGGACAAATGGATTGCGACCCGGTTTCGGGTGCAGAAAAGTGTGGGGGGAATTGATAAATGAGCCAATATGATAGCATCTCCCGTCGCCAATTTTTACGCCTCTCAGCGACTGTGATGGGGTCGGCGGCGATTATGACGACTGCCCCCCGCCTGTTGAACCGATTGGCGGCTGACCCGCAAACGGCCGTTTGGCTAGAAACAGCTCAAAATGAACGCATCGTCCCCACCGTTTGCCTGCTTTGCCCCGCTGGCTGCGGCATGTTGGCTCGCGTCGCCGACGGCAATCTGGTTAAAATGGAAGGCAGCCCGATGCACCCCATCAATTTGGGCGCACTCTGCCCCAAAGGGCAAGCCGCCCCTGAACTACTCTACAACCCAGACCGACTGACTGGCCCCATGCGTCGCGTTGGCGAACGGGGTGCGGACGAGTGGGAAGAAATTAGTTGGGATGAAGCGAGCGATATTGTTGCCGCAAAATTAACTGAACTGCGTGATGCCGGACATCCCGAACAGGCTGCCCTGCTTTACGGTGAGACACGCGGCCAAATGCGCGGCTTTTTCGACCGATTTATGAACGCCATCGGCTCACCCAACGCCATCTCCCACGACAGCCTCAACATTGAAGCAGCCAAGCTGGGCAGTTATTTAACACAGGGCATTTACGATTTGCCCGCCTACGATTTAGAAAACAGCAACTATTTATTGAGTTTTGGCGCCAGCTTCTTAGAGGCAGGACGCAACCCGCAGCGCATGGTTTCCGGCTACAGCTACATTCGGCGTGGTCGCGCTAATCGTGCCAAAGTGGTCGTCATTGATCCCCGTCAGGGGATCACCGGCGCCAAGGCAGACGAGTGGATTCCGATTAAACCGGGAACCGATGCCGCATTGGCGTTGGCAATCGCCCACGTCATCATCAAAACGGGTCAGTTTGACTCTGATTTTGTCCTCAATTATGGCTTTGGCTTTGAAGATTTCAAGGCGGACGGCCGTGATCACAAAGGGTTCAAAAATTACGTCCTAGAAAATTATGATCCGCGCCGCGTGGCGCAAATTACGGGCGTGCCAGCAACAACCATTTCGCGGATTGCGGGTGAGTTTGCGGGCAATCGGCCAGCGGTGGCAATTGTGCCAGGCAAGGGGGGCCTGCTCAACGGCAGCTTCAATGGCGTCTCCACGGCGATGGCGATCCATTGCCTGAACGCGCTGGTGGGCAGTCTGGAAACGCGGGGCGGCGTGCTTACCCAACGGTATCCGCAGTGCGACCCGTGGCCGGAACTGCCTGCTGATGCGGTGGCTGAGGCGGGACGCACGGCGGAACGTGCTGACGGCGCGGGAACGCTTTTCCCCGTTGCCCGTCACGCTTACCAGGCGGTGGCCGACCGCGTGTTGGATGGCTATCCGCTGGAGGCGTTGTTCCTGTATGACACCAACCCCGTTTACGCTGCACCGGGCGGCGACAAATTTGTGCAGGCGTTTGCCAAGATTCCGTTTATCGTCTCCTTTGCCACGTTTATGGATGAATCGGCGCGATATGCCGACCTCGTTTTACCTGAGCCGACCTTTTTGGAGCGATGGCAGGATGATTACATGGAAGGGTTGGGGTATTCCGGTATTGGCTTGCGCCAGCCGGTGATTGAGCCGCTGCACGACACGATGAATACGGCCGATTTCTTCTTGCAAGTTTCCCAAAAGATGGGCGGCACGGTGGCGGAAGCGTTCCCCTGGGCCTCATTTGAGGAACTGCTGCAAGATCGGCTGCAAAATGTAGGGACGGATTGGCAAACGCTGGTGGATTTGGGCGTTTGGCTAACGCCGGGCTATCGCTATGCGCGACGGGGCGGCGAACGGTGGATCAATGAGGTGGTCAGTCCTGACAGACGGTATGCACCGCGAGACGGCCGTTTCGATTTTTACAGCCGCGAACTTTTCTGCCTGATTGGCGAGTTGAGTCAGGAAGAGCTGGCGGGGATGGGCGCGGCCGTTTCCGGCGACACCCTCTACCTGCCCCATCATGAAGAGGTCACGTATGCAGGGGATGAAGCAGAATTCCCATTTGTGCTGAACGTAATCACGCTGATGAGTTTAGGGCCGTACAGCTACAAC
>JAJRVV010000079.1 GCA_024277135.1 Chloroflexota bacterium
ACGGCCGCCGATTCCATCACGGCAAAGTCGCCGCCGCCAAGACCGAAGGGAATTGGCGCCGGCTGCCCAATCACCTCGCTGATGATTTGTACATCCCCCAACGTAACGCCGCCGAGTTCGGCCAGGGAAGCGGCCCGTTTGCGCGCGTCGGCCATGGCGGCGGCGCGGGCTTCCTCTTCCAGTGCCGCCGGGTCGGCCACGGTGAAGTTGATGCCGTAGATGCTGTTAGCGCCAGCGCCGGTGACGGCCGCCAGCACGTCGCCCACCTTATCAATATCGCGGATGGTGACGTTAACCATGTTGGTCACGCGATACCCGGCGATCCCTTCCGGCCCCTGGTCGCCGTAAATCTGCTCGGCCCACAAGCTGTAATTGGTGGTCTGGATGTCTTCGGCGTTGATGCCCATCTGGCCTAGCGCGGCGATGATTTGGGCGATGACGGCCTCGTTCTGGCCGGCAGCCTCGCTGACAGTTTCGGCGAAGATTTCCACGCCAGCCTGCACCTGCGCCTGATCGGGTTGGCCGTATGCCTCGCCTTGACCGACGACGGTGATGCCGCCAGCCGCGCTTTCCCCGGCCGTGGCCGAGGCCGCCGGGCCGCCGCAAGCCACTAACAAAACTGCCAATCCCAGCAAAGCGATGACTCCCAAAGTTCGTTTCATATTTTCCGTAAACATTTTCACTCCTTATCTTGTAAATTTGGGCAGGGTTTATGGCCTGTCTGCCAGCTAAGACGCCCGTCGTTGTCAATCGGTTCCCGCCGATTTAAGGGTTCTGCGGCAACTGCGGCTATAATCGGGGCATGGCAAAGCGAAATGTGGTGTTGACCGGGTTTATGGGCGCAGGCAAAACGACAGTGGGCCGGATTTTGGCGGCGCGGCTGGGGTTTGGCTTTGTGGATACGGATGCGTGGATTGTAGCGCGAGACGGCCGTGCCATCGCCGACATTTTCCGCGAGGAGGGGGAGGCGGCGTTTCGCGCCATGGAACGCGCTGCCGCCCAGGTGTTGGCGGGGCAGACGGGGCTAGTCATCGCCACCGGCGGCCGGTTGATGTTGGATGCGGGCAATGCGGCGCTGTTGCAGGAGAATGGGCGGGTGTTTTGCCTGACGGCCGCGCCGGAGCAGATTGTGGCGCGGGCGCTGGCGGATGGGACGAAACGGCCGCTCCTGGACGTGCCTGATCCACAGGAAAAAGTAGCGGTGTTGCTGGCAAAACGGGCGGCGGCCTACGGCCGTTTCCCCCAAATTGACACCAGCGGCAAGACGGCGGAGCAAGTGGCGGACGAGATCGCAGCGGCGTTAGCCAGCGGAGAACGCGAGATGCAGAATGAATGGACGCGCCTGCCGGTGCGGGTTCCGGGCGGGGCGTATGATGTGATTGTGGGCGCAGGGCTGTTGCCGCGCCTGCGCCGGTTGGCGGGCGTTGCCGGGCCGGTGGCGGTGGTGACGGATTCAAATGTGGGGCCATTGTATGCGGCGCAGTTGGGGGCAGCGACGGCCGTCATCACCCTCCCCGCCGGTGAACAGCACAAAACGCTGGACACGATGCGCGCCATCTACGACCAACTGCTGGCGGCCGGGTTGGACCGGCAGGGGACGGTGGTGGCCTTGGGCGGCGGCGTGGTGGGGGACATGGCCGGATTTGCTGCCGCCACTTACCTGCGCGGCGTGGATTTTGTGCAATGCCCCACCACGCTGTTGGCGATGGTGGACGCCAGCGTGGGCGGCAAGACGGGGGTGGATTTGCCCCAGGGCAAGAATTTGGTGGGAGCCTTCAAACAGCAGGCGGCCGTGCTGGCCGACATCGCCACCCTCTCCACCCTGCCGGCGGCGGAACTCGCCTCCGGGATGGCGGAAGTGGTGAAGCATGGGCTGATTGCCGGCGGCGAACTGGTTGAAAAGTTGATTTCATCTGAGGAAGCCGCGAATTTCACAAATGACACGAATTTTTCTTTAATCGTTGAAGCCATCGGCGTGAAGCGGGACGTGGTGCAGGCTGATCCGTTTGAGCGGGGGCGGCGGGCGGTGTTAAACCTGGGGCATACCTTTGGGCACGCCATTGAGCAGGTGAGCGGTTACGCCATCCGGCATGGGGAAGGGGTGGCCATGGGATTGGCGGCGGCGGCGAATTTGTCGGCGCGGTTGGGACATTGTGCGCCCGATTTGCAGACGATGATTGAGGCGGTTTTGACCAGGATCAATTTGCCGACTCGAATTCCGGCGCAGTTGGCGGCGGCGGATTTGTATGCGGCGATGTTTACCGATAAGAAGATGGCGGCGGGGCAATTGCGCTTTGTGCTGCTACGCGGGGTAGGGGATGTGTTTGTGACGGCCGATGTGCCGGAAACTGCCGTTCTGGAAACGCTGGCGGAGATGCAATCATGACAAAAATTTTACTGTTACATGGGCCGAATTTGAATCTGTTGGGCAAACGGGAGCCGGAAGTGTACGGCCGTCGCACGCTGGACGACATCAATCAGGCGCTGCGGGAAATGGCGGCGGCGCATGACGCCGAACTGCGGATTATGCAGTCCAACCACGAAGGGGCGCTGATTGACGCCATCCACGAGGCGATGGGGTGGGCGGACGGGATTCTCATCAATCCCGGCGCGTTTACCCACACCAGCTACGCCATTCGAGACGCGATCACGGCCGTGGCGCTACCCACCGTCGAGGTTCATCTGTCTAACATTCAGGCGCGGGAACAGTTTCGGCATCATTCGGTGTTGACGGCCGTGTGCTTGGGACAAATTAGCGGGTTTGGCTGGCGCAGTTATTTGCTGGGATTGCAGGCGTTATTGGACGGCAGGGTGACAGAGTGACAAAACAAAAGAGCTTGTACCTTTTTGAGATACAAGCTCCTTTGTCTCCGATGGTCGGTGTTTCGCTAAACGAGGCTGCGGTGATGTGACGATGTTACTACAATGCGGCTTTGATGTTTGTTGTGATGCGGCTACAATGAGACGACAATGTGATTGTGATGTTAACAGCGATGCAGTTTCGATGTGCTTCGATGAGGCAGCGTTGTAAGCTTGGATGAGACTTCAATGTACTTCGATGTGATTGTGATGGGGTGTGGTACTGCTTTGATGGAGGTGTGTTGTTGTTCCAGTACGTTTAACGTTTCACCTTACGTAACCAGTTATAACAGACAAACGTTACAATTACCGTTACAATGTGACGGTTTAGTACCTTTGTCTCATTGAGTGTAGACCCACCTCTGGAACAGATCGGTTAAATCACAGTCACAATGTTGTTCGGCCAATGATTTGAACCCTTCGGTATCAACAATTTGCCATTGAAAGGCAACAAAATAATCGCGGAGGAAATCGTCAAAAGCGGTCTGTCCCATGCTGTCTGCTAATTCACGGACGAAGAGGGGGCCACGGCCGTAAATGATGCCGCTGTACTCTGCGCCCGGATAGGCGTCAACCGGCTGGCCGATTGGAATTTCGGCGCGATCTATCCGATCCCACCGGCTTTCCAATGATTGGTAAAAGCCATCGGCGGCGTCGCTGCCATACCGATCCAGGTAGTACAGCCAGGTGGCGTATTGGGCCAGGGATTCGTCCAGCCACGGTTCGTTGAGCTGGTCGTTGCCGACGAGACTGTAAAACCATTGGTGGGCGGCTTCGTGGACGGTAGTGGATTCCAGGTAGATGGCGTTGGGCGTGCCGCGAATGTCGCCGTTCAAATTGTAGATGTTTAATGTGTTAGCGAATATGCCGGGATATTCGACGCCCAGCGCCAGGGTGGGGGTGCTGACGATATCCAGTTCGGTGTAGGGGTAGGGGGCGAAGCGACGGCCGTAAATTTCCAGGGCGGCGGCGGCGGTGTCGAGGACGGCCGTAGCTCCGTCTTCCAATTCGGCTAGGGCAAAGCTGTTGAGCGTGGTTTCGCCGACCGTCTGGCTGACCAGCTCATACCGGCTGCTGGCAGCCATGTAAAAATCGCGCGCCGGCCCGGCGGCGTAGACGAGGTGTTGCCGGTCGTCCACAAAATCTCGCTCCAGCCGAACGCCGCTGGTGGCGGCGGTGACGTCGGCGGGCAAGGTAGCCCGCACCAGGAAGAAGCTGGAATCGGCGTAAACCACGTCGCCGCTTTCGCTGGCGGGGGCGATGTGCCACCCCTCGTCGTCGAAGACGGCCAGCATCGGATAGAAGTGGGAGAGGGCCATGATCTCGTCTACGGTGGCGAAGATGCCGTAATTACGGCCGCTTTCCGTGGGAATCTGGGTGGTGAAATCCATGCTGATGATGATTTGGCCGCCAGGGAGCAGCGGGTCGGCCAGAGTGATTTCTAGGATGGTTTGGTTGAGTTGGGCGGCGGTGACGGCCGTTTCCCCATTCAGGCGCACATTTTCCACCCCCATTTCGCCGCCCAGCAGGTTGGGGAACAGGTGGAAGTAGACGCGATCCAACGGCTGCTTTTCCTGGTTGGTGTAGTACACTTCTAGTTGGCCGGCGAGGCTGGTCAGGGCATCATCCACGGCAAAAATCAGGTGGTAAACGGGCGCGCCGGGAAGCTGGTCGAGGATGGGTTGGGCGCTGGCGATGAGTCCGGCGCGGAACGGCTCCCGGTCATCCCAGCCGTAGGTGAACAGGGTGGGGGCCGGCAGGAGGGAGACGGCCGTTTCCGGCGTTGGCGTTGCTGGTTCTGAGGTGGGATCGGGCGGCGGCGTAGTAGGCTTAGGCAACGTTGGTTGGATGGCGGGAGAGGGCGGCGCTGCCGTGGGGAAGGGGGTGGGGGCGACGGCCGTTTGGCTCTGGCAGGCGGCCAGTAAAATCAACAAAAGGATGGTCAAAAACCAGGTTCGTTTCATCGGTAACTCCTTGAACGTGGGGATTGTACTCGTTAGCGAGGGATTGCAAAAGTGGGGCGTTTTGCCATCCGGCCAGCCTTGACAGGGGAAAACGGCCGTGCTACCATCTGCCTCAACTTAAAAACAAAAGACGTTGAATCGGAAGAGTAATTGGCAAAGCGGGTCCAAGAGAGTGGGTCATGTGGCTGGAAGATCCATGTCAGCGCCGCCGGTGAATGGGCCGAGGAGTTGTGCGGGCGAACAGTATTCAGTGACCAGTGGTCAGTATTCAGTAGCTTGCGCCGGAGATGCCGCCGTTATCTGGGCAAACGTTTACAATGAGCAATGAGAAATGAATAATGAACAAATTTGTTCATTATTCATTGTTAATTGCTCATTGAGAACTAGAGTGAAGCTGGCTTCTTGAATTTACGCGCTGTCACCGGCGCGTTTTTTGTTGGAGCGGCTTAACCAGGGTGGTACCGCGGGAGATTTGGCGCTCTCGTCCCTGAAGCGACTAGGGTCGCATCAGTGGATGAGGGCGTTTTTGTTTCAATTGACAATTGACCATTAGCAATTGACAATTTCCGGGAGATTTTATGTTAAGCATAGCGAAAAACACACAAACGGCCGTCTACACCCCAACCCTGGCCGATTTCCGCGAACTGGCGGCCGGGCCAGTCAATCTCATCCCCGTCTACCGGGAATTTGCCGCCGATTTGGAGACGCCGGTTTCCGTTTATCTCAAGCTGATGGCGGAAATGGGGCCGTCCTTTTTGCTGGAATCGGTGGAAGGGGGCGAGCAAGTGGGGCGGTATTCGTTTGTCGGCGTACACCCCAGGGGCATGATCAGTTTGCGCGGCCGTACCCTCACCGACAGCCGCCGCGCCCAGAGCCAAAGCCGGGAACTGGCCGGCGACGAGGACATCCTCGATGTGGTGCAAGCGGAACTGAGCCGCTTCACCCCGGCCGACCTGCCCGGTCTGCCCCGCTTCAACGGCGGCGCAGTGGGCTATCTAGGGTATGATGTGGCGCGCTTTTTTGAGCGACTGCCGCAAACGGCCGAATCGGTGTTGGACATCCCCGACGCCATTTTCCTGTTGGCCGATACGCTGGTCGTCTTCGACCACGCTCGCCACCGGCTCATCATCCTGTCTACGCCCGGGTGGATGGGGACGTGGAGCAGGCGTATGTCAGCGCGATTCAGCAGATTGAGCGGGTGAGTGAGAAGTTGTTACGGCCGTTGCCCGCCATTCCGGCCCGACGTTGGGGATACAGCGCCAACGGCAACGGCGTGACAGCCAACATGACCCCGGAACGGTATCAAGAAATCGTGGCCCAGGCCAAATCGCACATCGTCGCCGGGGACATCTTCCAGGTCGTCCTCAGCCAGCGCTTCAGCCGCCGGACGACCGCCCATCCCTTCGCCATCTACCGCGCCCTGCGTATGCTCAACCCGTCGCCTTACATGTTCTATTTCGACTTTGGCCGGCATGATTTGCAGATCATTGGCGCATCGCCGGAGATGCACGCGCGGCTGGAAGATGGGGTGGCAACCGCGCGTCCCATTGCCGGCACCCGGCGGCGGGGCCAGACCCCGGCCGAAGACGAGCAGTTGGCCGCCGACCTGCTGGCCGATCCCAAAGAGCGGGCCGAACACGTCATGCTGGTGGATTTGGGGCGTAACGATGTCGGCCGGGTCAGCCAATACGGCAGCGTGCAGGCGCGCGATTTGATGACGATTGAGCGATACAGCCACGTCATGCACATCGTCAGCCAGGTACAAGGGCGGATTAAGCCGGAAATGGACGCCTTTGACCTGATGCGGGCGACTTTTCCGGCGGGCACGGTCAGCGGCGCGCCCAAAGTGCGGGCGATGGAGATCATCGAGGCGTTGGAAGGGCAGCGACGCGGCATGTACGCCGGGGCCGTCGGTTATTTCAGCTATGATGGCAGCATGGATACTTGTATCGCCATCCGCACGATGGTGATGCAGGGGGACACCGTTCACGTGCAGGCAGGCGCCGGCATCGTCGCCGACAGCGATCCGGCCAGCGAGTATCAGGAGTGTGTGAACAAGGCGCAGGCGTTGCTGGTGGCAGTGGATCGGGCTGAGACAGGATTGGTGTAAAATACCCCCATGAAAAGCGTAGATGAAGTTTACCGACAGTTGGAAGCGGGCGAGTATACGTTAAGCCGCCACGCTTTGAAACGGGTAGTTGAACGAAATATCTGTGAGTTAGAAATTCAACAGGCAGGCGCAGCAGCGCAAGTTGTGGAAGAGTATCCTACCGACAAATACGCTCCCAGTGTTTTGCTGCTTGGTTTTACGGAAAACGGCCGTCCGCTTCACATGCAGGTTTCTCTCGTGAAATCAAGTAAGGTCAAAATCATCACTCTGTATCAACCGGACGAATCCCGGTGGCATCCAGGGTTTCTTGAACGGAGGTAATCATGTTTATTTGTGATGTTTGTGGTAATGATGAAAGTGTAATGGAGCTTGTTGCCGAGGTTTTTGAAGTAGACGGCCGTCGGGTTTTTGTAGAACAAATCCCGGCGCAGGTTTGCGCCCAGTGCGGCGAAATTGTTTTTAGCCGGGAAACAGCCGAAAAAATCCGGCGCATGTTACACGGTGAAGCAGAACCGACTGGCGTGGTTTCTCTGGAACTGTTTACGTTTGTCTGATTTTCTACCAACACCAGACGTGAAGCGCCTTCATGTGTCGCGTTTCATGCCAGAATTATTGGAGGCCATTATGACGACCAAAAGACGAGTTTTCAGCGGTATTCAACCAACCGGCAACATCCATCTGGGCAATTACCTGGGGGCGGTGAAAAATTGGGTGGCCGGGCAGGAAAAGAAGATCAACTACTTCTGCATCGTAGACCTGCACAGCCTGACCGTGTCCCAAGACCCGGATGATTTGCGCTTCCAAACCCGCTCGTTGGCGGCGATGCTGCTGGCCTGCGGCATTGATCCGGACAAAAGCGCGCTGTTCATCCAAAGCCATGTGCGGGCGCATGCGGAAGGGTGCTGGCTGCTCAACTGCGTCACCCCGCTGGGTTGGCTGCAACGGATGACGCAGTACAAAGACAAGGCGGCCAAGCAGGAGAGCGTCCTCGCCGGCCTGCTTGATTATCCGGTGCTGATGGCGGGCGACATCCTGTTTTACGACGCCGATGAAGTGCCGGTGGGCGAGGACCAGAAGCAGCATGTGGAGCTGACGCGGGACATCGCCCAGCGATTCAACAGCCTGTACGGCCGTGACTTCTTCGTCATCCCCAAACCCATCATCCCCGAAATTGGGGCGCGAGTGATGGGGTTGGACGACCCCACGGTGAAAATGTCCAAGAGTCTGGCGGACAAGCGCGGCCACGCCATCCGTTTGCTGGACGAGCCAAAAGAGATCATGCGCTCTTTTAAGCGAGCCGTCACCGATTCGGGACGGGAGATCATTTTTTCCCGCGCGCCAGAGAAGGCGGGGGTGAATAATTTGCTGGGCATCTACAAAGCGGCAACGGGCGAGGATGAGACGGCCGTCTTAGCCGATTTTGCCGACGCCCGCGGTTATGGCGATCTGAAAGTGCGGGTGGCCGAGGCGGTGATTGAGATACTCAACCCGATTCGGCAGCGGTATCATCAACTAATGGATGACCCGGCCGAGTTGGATCGATTGCTGGCGCGTGGGGCGGAACAGGCGGCGGCCGTTGCCAACCCCAAGGTGGACGCGATGAAAGAGATGATGGGGCTGGTTTTGCCGCGCTAACTTCCGGGAGGTTCCGAACCTCCGGAAGTTCTAGGGGACAATATGATTATCGTGATAGACAATTACGACTCCTTCACCTATAACCTGGTGCAATACCTGGGCGAGTTGGGGCAGGAGATAGGCGTGTTTCGCAATGACGAGGTGACGGTGGACGAGATTTGGGCGCTGAATCCGGCTCATATCCTCATCAGCCCAGGGCCGGGTACGCCTGACGATGGCGGCGTCTCCAATGAGGTGATCCGCGAATTGGGGCCGGTCATCCCCATCCTCGGCGTTTGCCTGGGGCATCAGTGCATCGGGCAGGCGTATGGCGGCAAAGTGGCGCGGGCGCCGCGGCTGATGCACGGCAAAACGTCGCGGGTGTACCACCAGGGCAATGGGTTGTTTTTTGGCGTGCCCAGTCCGTTCCAAGCGACGCGCTACCATTCGCTGATCGTGGAGGAGCCGCTGCCGGACTGTCTGGAGGTGACGGCGTTTACCCGCGACGGCGAGGTGATGGGGGTGCGGCATAAGGAGCATCCGGTGGCCGGGGTACAGTTTCATCCGGAGAGTATTTTGACGGAACACGGCCGTCGCATTTTGCAGAATTTTTTGGACGGGCGATAATGGGCGTGAAACGAAACTCACCTTTTTGGAGGCAATAAATGACTATTTCCCACGGCTTTGAACTGATCCGCGAACAAAACATCCCCGAACTCAACACCCAGGCCCGCATCTGGCGGCATGTGAAAACTGGCGCTGAACTGCTCTCATTGGAAAACGACGACGAGAATAAGACATTCGGCATCGCCTTCCGCACGCCGCCATCCGACTCCACCGGCATCGCCCATATCATGGAACATGCCGTTCTGGGCGGATCGCGCAAGTACCGGGTGAGAGAGCCGTTTGTAGAATTGCTCAAAGGCTCGCTCTATACCTTCCTCAACGCCTTCACCTCGCCGGACAAAACCACCTACCCCGTCGCCAGCGCCAACTTGCAGGATTTCTACAATTTGGTGGACGTGTATCTGGATGCCGTTTTCTACCCGCTCATCACGCCCAACCATTTGGCGCAGGAAGGGTGGCATTACGAATTGGAAAACGCCGACGATCCGCTCATCTACAAGGGGGTGGTTTTTAACGAGATGAAGGGCGCCTACTCCTCGCCAGATAATGTGTTCTATCGTTGCAACCAGCGCTCCTTGTTCCCGGATAACACCTATGGATTCGATTCTGGCGGCGACCCGACGGTGATTCCTGACCTGACCTATGAACAATTCAAGCGGTTTCACAATACGCTTTATCATCCGGCCAATGCCCGCATCCTCTTTTATGGCGACGATGATGCGGAAGAACGGCGGCGCATTTTGGATGTGTATTTGCGTGAGTTTGAGCCGTTGCAGGTGGATTCGGCCGTGCCTTTGCAACCGGCATTTTCCGAACCGAAGCGATTTACCCATCCTTACAGCGTGGATGGAGAAGCTGATGCGGCTAAAGGGATGGCGCAGGTGAATTGGCTGCTGCCGGAAAACGATGACCCGGCGCTGACGATGGCGCTGGACATTCTTTCCTATGCGTTGGTGAGTACGCCCGCCTCGCCGCTGCGCAAGGCGTTGATTGATTCCGGCCTGGGCGAGGATTTGACCGGCGGCGGCTTGGCTGCCGGCCTGCGCCAAATGACGTTTGGCGTGGGCTTGAAGGGGATCGCCGCCGCCGACGCCGAAAAGGTGGAGCGGCTTATCCTGGATACGTTGGCGACGCTGGCTGATGAGGGGCTGGATCGGGAGATGATAGAGGCGGCGTTGAACACGACGGAGTTTAACTTGCGCGAGAATAACACCGGCCGTTTCCCGCGCGGATTGGCGTTGTTGATGCGTTCGCTGGAAACCTGGCTGTATGATGGCGATCCGTTGGCGCCGTTGGCGTTTGAAGCGCCGTTGGCCCAGGTGAAGGAGCGGCTGACGGCCGATGAACTGTTCCTGCAAAAGCTGATTCGCGCTTATTTGCTGGATAATCCGCACCGGACGACGGTGGCGTTGGAACCGGACCCGGAATTGGCGCAAAAAATGGAGCAGGCGGAGAAGGAGCGGCTGACGGCCGTCAAATCCAGGTTGAGCCGCGCCGAAATCCAGGCCATCATCGAAAACACCCGTGAATTGAAAGCGTTGCAAGAAAAACCAGACGCGCCGGAAGCGTTGGCCAGCATCCCCCGCCTATCATTGGCTGATTTGGATAAAGAAAGCAAGGTGATTCCGATTGACGCGGCCGAGATGCAGGGCAGCCAACTGCTTTATCACGACCTGTTCACCAACGGCATCGTCTACCTCGATTTAGGCTTTGATTTGCGCGCCCTGCCCGCCGATTTGCTGCCGTATGCCGCTTTGTTCGGCCGGGCGTTGGTGGAAATCGGCACCGAATCAGAGGATTTCGTTAAACTGTCCCAACGGATTGGGCGGAAGACGGGCGGGATATTCACCGACTCGTTTACCTCGACGCGGCAGGACGGCCGCGCCAGCGCCGCTCATCTCTTTTTGCGGGGCAAAGCGACCATGGCCCAGGCCGGGGATTTGCTCGACATCTTGCGGGACGTGCTGCTCACCGTCAAACTGGACAACCGGGAGCGGTTCCGGCAGATGGTGTTGGAGGCGAAGGCGGGCAAAGAGGCCAGCCTCATCCCGGCTGGGCACAGCGTGACCAACACCCGGCTCCGCTCCCATTTCACCGAGGCGGATTGGGTGAGCGAACAAATCGGCGGCCTGGAATACCTGTTTTTCCTGCGCCAACTGGCCGAGGCGGTAGAGAATGATTGGCCGTCGGCGCTGGCGAAGCTGGAGGAGGTGCGCCGCCTGCTGCTGAACCGGACGAATATGACGGTGAATGTGACGCTGGATGGGGAAAATTACGGCCGTTTCCAACCCCAACTTGCCGATTTTCTGAGCGCATTACCGGCCAACGGCGTCGAAATCAACGGCTGGTCGCCCACATTTAGCCAAAACAATGAAGGGTTGACGATTCCGGCGCAGGTCAATTACGTAGGCAAAGGGGCCAACCTGTATGATCTGGGCTACACCCAACACGGTTCAGTCTCCGTCATCACCCAATATCTGCGCACCACCTGGCTGTGGGAGAAAGTGCGGGTGCAGGGCGGCGCGTATGGCGGTTTCTGCCAGTTTGACCGTTTTTCTGGCGTGTTCACCTATCTCTCCTACCGCGACCCGAATTTGAAGGGGACGTTGGAGAATTATGATGGCACGGCCGTCTTCCTGCGCGACCTGCAACTAAGCCAGGATGAACTGGTGAAAAGCATCATCGGCGCCATCGGCACGATTGACGCCTACCAGCTTCCCGACGCCAAAGGGTACACTTCCATGATCCGCCACCTTATCGGGGAAACGGAAACGGCCCGCCAGCAATACCGGGACGAGGTGTTGAGTACGTCGGTGTCTGACTTTAAGGATTTTGGCGAGGTGTTGTCTGAGGTGAGAGAGAATGGCCTGGTGGTGGTGTTGGGTTCGGCCGACGCCATCAACCAGGCAAATGATGACTCTGAGTGGCTGGAAGTGACCCAAGTGCTGTAGGTCAAGGAGTGACAAATGAATAATGTCAGTCTGACTCAAATAGAAAAACAGATCAATCGCTTGACCATTAATGAACAGTTGTTATTGATGGAACGGTTAGCCCAACAGATTCGACGTCAAACAAAAAGCAAGCCACCCATCACAGTGTATGATCTTCAAACAATGGCCAATGATCCAGAAATTCAGCGAGAAATTCGAGAAATTCAAGCAGAATTTTCTGTAGCAGAAAGCGATGGGCTGGACACATGACCATTCGAAGGGGAGATGTTTACTTTGTCAACTTGAATCCGGTCAAAGGGCGTGAACAAGCCGGCCGTCGCCCGGTGGTCGTATTGTCAATTGATGACATCAATAAACTGCCACTTGTGGTCACCGTTGTTGTCGGCACCAGCGGCCAAAACATTCGACGAGATTATCCCGCCAATGTGCGTGTGGCCCCTTCAGAAAGTGGTTTACCCAAGGAAACTATATTTTTGGGGTTTCAGATTCGTTCTTTAGATGCGGCGCGTTTTCCAAAGGAACCAGCGGGTAAAATGCCTAAACTGGCGATAGTCAAATTGGAAGACGCGGTTCGATATTGTCTTGGATTGTAGAACTGATGAACCGACCCATCCTTCCCCGCCGCATTCCCCGCGCTCCAAAAGTAGGCGAAACGGCCGCATTCACCCGCACCCTCACCGAAGGCGACGTCTCCCTCTTCATCGGCGCTACCTGGGACGTGAACCCATTTCACACCGACGACACGTTCGCCAAAGAGACGGGCTTTGGCCGCCGTATCGTCCCCGGCCTGTTGACCGCCAGCCTATTGACCCACTTGGGCGGCCTGTGGAACTTCCTGGCGACGGAGATGCAATTTGAGTTTCTGGCCCCGGTCTACATCGGCGATACGGTAACGGCCGCAGCCGAAGTAGCCGAACTGTTCGGCAATGGGGGCGTGGTATTGGCCTGCCGAGTTACCAACAGTGGCGGCGAGGAAGTTTTGCAGGCGACGATTCGCGGCTATCCAGGAACGTTTGAAGAATAATGAATTGTGGATTGTGAATTGTGAATTGTGAATTCCCCGTTCACTATTCACAATTAGGAGTATTTTCATGCCTTTGAAGTCTGCCATCGCCGCTGTCATCAACGGCCGTGATCTCACCCAGGCCCAAGCCGAAACCGCCATGAACGCCATCATGGACGGCGAGGCCGCCCCGGCCCAAATCGGCAGCTACCTGACGGCGCTGCGTATGAAAGGGGAAACCGTCGCCGAAATCGCCGGCAGCGCCAAAGCCATGCGCGGCCATGTGGTCAAAGCGCCGGTGGATACGGCCGTTCTCCACAACCACATGCTGGTTGACACCTGCGGTACCGGCGGCGACAGCAAACACACCTTCAACATCTCCACCACTGCCGCCTTCGTCGTGGCCGGGGCGGGGGTGAAGGTCGCCAAGCACGGCAACCGCGCCGCCAGCAGCAAAAGCGGTTCCGCCGACGTGTTGATGGCGTTGGGCGGCAATCTCGATTTGAACGCGCAGCAGGCAGCCGACTGCGTGGCCGAGGTGGGTATCGGTTTCTTGTACGCCGTCAATCACCATCCGGCGATGCGGCACGCCATCGGCCCCCGCCGCGAAATCGGCCAGCGCACCATTTTTAACATCCTCGGCCCGCTCACCAACCCGGCCGGGGCCACCCACCAGCTCATCGGCGTCTACGACCCGGCTTTGACCGAGGTGATGGCGCGGGTGTTGGGCGCGTTGGGCAGCCGGGCGGCTTTGGTGGCGCATGGGGCGGATGGGTTGGACGAGCTTTCCACCACCGGCGTCAATCGCATCAGCCAACTGCATGAGGACGGCCGTGTCACCACCCACCGCTTCGATCCGGCCGATTTAGGACTGCCTTATGCTGCTTTAGATGATTTTGTCGGCGGCGCGCCGGAAGAAAACGCCCGCATCAGCCGCGCCATCCTCAGCGGCCAAGATCAGGGGCCGCGGCGGGATATCGCCCTGCTCAACGCCGCCGCCGCCCTCAGCCTGGAAGATGGCGACTGGCGGGTCAGCCTCATCCGTGCCCGGCAGTCCATTGACAGCGGCGCGGCGTTGGGCGCGCTGGACGCCTGGATTGAGAAAACTAACAGTTTCGGTTAACATTCATCCTCCCGGAGGTTCCGAACCTCCGGGAGGATTGAGACATGAGTGTGATGACGCTTGATGAAGCAATTGAGACCGTAACGCGGCTGCCGTATGAGCAGCAGGAAATGTTGATAGAGATTCTCCACCGCCGCCATATTGAAAAACGCCGCCGGGAAATAGCCGATTATGCCCGCCGCACCAAAGAGGATTTCCACGCGGGGCGTTTACAGGCGAAATCGGCCCAGGATGCGGTGGCTGAATTGCGTCAATCGCTGGCAATCGAAGTATGAGCGTAAGCAACAAAGCTAAAAACCGGGGCAAAATCCTCGACGAAATCATGGCCTATCACCGGGAGCAGTTGCCCAAAATCATGCGGGAGGTGGCGCTGGCGGATTTACGGGCGTTGACGGCCGTCTCCCCCCCACCCCTCGATTTTTACCAGGCCCTCAAAAAACCCGGCGTCTCCCTCATCGCTGAATGTAAAAAAGCCTCCCCCAGCAAAGGGCTGCTGGTACGCCGGTACGATCCGGCGCAGTTAGCGCGGGCCTATGCCCAGGCCGGGGCCAGCGCCATTTCGGTGTTGACGGACGGCCGTCACTTCCAGGGCAATCTGGATCACCTCCGCGATGTCAAACAAGCGGTCAACATCCCCATTTTGCGTAAAGATTTCATTTTTCACCCTTACCAAGTGTACCAAGCGCGGGCGGCGGGGGCGGATGCGGTGTTGTTGATTACGGCCGTTCTCTCCGACACTGAACTGCGTGGCTTGCTGAACTTAACCCACAAACTGGGGATGAACGCCCTAATCGAAGTCCACACCGAGGCGGAGTTAAAGCGGGTTTTGCCCCTCCATCCGCGAATCGTGGGCGTGAACAACCGCAATCTGCAAACCTTCCAGGTGGATTTTGAAAACAGCGCCCGCTTGCGCGACCTGATTCCGCCGGATGTGGCGGCAGTAGCCGAAAGCGGTGTGAAAACGGCCGCCGACGCGCGCCGCATGGTTGAAATCGGGATGGATGCGATGCTGGTGGGGGAGACGCTGGTCAAGAGCAAGGATGCGCTGGCGACGGCGCGGGCATTGGTGCGGGCTGGTACAGTTGATTGATTGTTTTCTCAGTATTTTGCTGAAATTTTCAGAAGACCATTTGCAAAAGGGATTTTAATGTATGAACATAAATGACATCAAACAAGTATCCATACTATGCCCAAATAAATATTGTAACGAAACGATTTTATATGAAATTAAGGCTCCGGCCAGATCATTCGCTATCGAATGCCCTTCATGTAGCACAAAGTTTAACAGTCAAGTTGTTGTTGTTCGTAGCAAAAGATCGCGGGGTAAGAAAGTTGATGATATTTTGTCAATTCGAGATTATTCCGTGAGAGTTTGGTTCTTAACAGGTGAGGAAGATTTATTTGAATTTTCAGACAGCGCATTCTTAAAAGATCGAGACTTCGAACTTAGACAAAGAGATGTTGCCATATTTACGTACCTTAATAATAGGCTTACAATTATTCAAAATTTAACCATAAATCGTTACATAACCTTTTATAGCTACAAAAGAGAATTGGGGAAAACCTGCTTAATACTACTTTCGGTCTTTGTTGGGATATTCTTTTTATGTGGGCTTGTATTTGTGGTCTTATTTATCATACAGATTATCAACACCCCCGAATTACTGAGTTCACTCATGTAATGACGCACCGTTCGCTTAAAATTTTTGCTGTTTTGGAAATTGCACCCATATGTGGGGGTAATAGCAATTTTATTTGACATAATATCTACTTCGATAGATTATCACACAATACTGCACAGGAGTGATTTTTTATTACCCCGCATATACAGGGTTATTTATCATCAACACCCTGTATATGGGGATTTCTCAATCTCTGATATGCGTAAAATTTTAAGCGAACGATGAGTAATGACTTACATTATCTAACGGCAAGGCTTTATAGAATTCAACTCCTATTCTGTTTTTAGTTTGAACCAGAACTCTGCGCCGCTGCCAGGCGCGCTGATGACGCCGATTTCGCCATCATGCGCTTCGATGATGGAGCGGGCCACCGCCAACCCCAGGCCGGAGCCGCCGCCGTCCGTCTCGCGGGCGCGCCCTTTATCTACCCGATAGAACCGTTCAAACACATTGCCGATGGCTTCGGCGGGGATGCCGGGGCCGTTGTCGCGCACGGCCGCGCGGATGCCGTTGTTGTCTGCGATAAGGGTGAGGGTGATACGGCCGTCCGCCGGCGTGTAACGCAGCGCGTTCGACAACAAATTCACCAACACCTGCTCAATCCGCTGCGGATCAACTTCAACCAGGGGCAGATCGGGGGGCGCTTCCAGATGCAGCGTAATCCGTTTACTTTCGGCGCTGGGCTGGAAAGCGCGCAGCGCGCGCCGCGACAGCCCGGCCAAATCTGTCATCTCCCTGTCCAGCGGCAGACGACCCGCTTCGGCCAGCGCCAATTGACGTAAATCTTCCACTAACCGGGTGAGCAGCTCCGTCTTAGCCCGGATCGGCTCCAGCGCTTCGGTCGTCAGCGGAAAAATGCCATCTTCCAGCGCATCCAGATTGCCCAGGATGACGGTGAGCGGCGTGCGCAGTTCGTGGGAAATGTCGGCCGTCATCTGGCGGCGCAGTTGTTCGCCTCGTTCCAACCGGGCCGCCATCTGGTTAAACGCTTCGGCCAAATCGCCGATTTCGTCGTTGGGATGGAGGCTGACCCGCTGGCTGAGATCGCCGTGGGCGATGGCTTCGGCGGCATGGGTGAGTTGGCGCAGCGGCCGGGTGATGCCCCAGGTGATCAACCCGCCCAGAAGCAGCGCCGCCCCGCCGGCAATGAGCATGGAAACGGTGATGCCTTGTTTGACCTCAGCGATGAATAAATCATTTTGGTTAACTGTATGACCCAGCGCCGTGACCAGAACTGTGCCCACGCGACGGCCGTTCACCATCACCGCCGCCCCCTTTTCCAAATCGGCCGTATCTACCTGACTACCCACCAGTTCGGCGGCGGAATCGGCGGCGATACGGCCGTCGGCGTCCACCACCAACACCCGCGCCCCCAACGCCTGCCACACATCCATGCCCCGCATCATCTCGCCCATGTTGCCCTGGCCGCCCATGCCCGGCCCCGGGCCAAAGCGTCCGCTGCTGATGGGCAGGCTCAAGACAGCCGCCACGCCCTCCCAGGTTTGATTGATGGCGTAATAATCGGCCAAAATGGGCGACAAGAGTTCCGCCTGCCGCTGCCCGGCGCGGGTGGTGAATAGAGAAAATTCAGCCTGGGCGGCGCGGCTGGCCTGCCAGCTTCCCAAGCCGCCGGCGATGAGGACGACCAGGAGAAAAGCGGCCAAAAATTTGGCAAACAAACCAAAGCGGCGATTAGAATTGGTCATTGAATTTATACCCTATCCCGAACACGGTCAGGATGTACTCCGGCTGACGCGGATTTTGTTCGATCTTGGCGCGCAGGTTTTTGATATGACTGTCCATGGTGCGTTCCAGCCCTTCGTAATCAGCGCCTAGTTCGTTTAACAACTGCTCCCGGCTGAAGACGCGCCCCGGCTGCCGAGCCATCGTTTTGAGCAGGGTGAATTCGGTGGGGGTGATGTCGAGAGAACGGCCGTCTAATGTCACTTTATATCGTTCCGGGTCTATTGCCAATTGGCCTGCGCGAATTAATTGACCGCCGCCGACCTCATCCAATGTGCCCCGGCGCAATACCGCCCGCACCCGCGCCACCAACTCGCGCGGGCTGAACGGCTTGGTCACGTAATCATCTGCGCCCAATTCCAGGCCGATGATGCGATCCATCTCATCCACGCGGGCGGTGAGCATGATGATGGGGGTGGCCCCGGCTGCGCCGGGCGTCTGGCGGATGGTGCGGGCCACGTCGAGGCCATCGAGCGGGGCGCTGCCAGAAGCGGCCGGCAGATTCAAATCCAGCACAATCAAATCGGGACGGTCATGGCGGAAAACGGCCAGAGCTGCCTGCCCGCTGTTGGCCGTTAACACCAAATAGCCAGCCTGCTCCAGATAGCCGCGGGTGATGCGTATGATTTCAGGTTCGTCGTCAACTACTAAAATCCTTTTCATGTGGATATTATGCCAGAAAAAAGCGCATTTTCCCGGAAACTCGGAGTTTCCGGGAAAATGTGAAGGATGAAAATGATAGGATGCGGATTTACGCGCCATTGCCTTGTGGGGCAAAGTTGGCCGACCCGCGTTGACCATGGCCCATGCCGCCGCCCATCTGGCCCCGACCAGCGCCGCCCATGCCGCCCATCATGCGGTTGCCGGAAAGTGGGGTGTGCGGTTGGTTGACCATTTCTGTCGCGCGGCTGCTCATGTTCGCCAGCATCCAGTCCGCCTGTTCCTGGGTCATACTCCCGTCGGCCACTGCCTGAGCCACCAGGGCTTCATGATCGGCCAGGTGCGCGTCCAGAATGGTCTGCACATCCACGCCGTAGCTGGCGGCCAGATCGGCCAGGCTGACGCCGTTGTTCATTTCGGCCCACACCTCATCTACGCTGATGCCGAGGATGTCGGCGGCGGTGTCGTACAGGCGGTTCCCCGTCATGTCTTCAGCCATCAAACCCATAAAGCCGCCCATGCCGGCTTGTCCCATACGGCCGTTGAAGCCGTCCTGATTCCACATCTGTCCCCGGCCATAGCTGTTAGCTATGCCCGAACCGGGAACCTGCCCGCCCACGTCGCACAAGCCATCGCCATTTTCGTCCACAAAGCCGGGGCCAGGAACGAATGGCGGGGCGTCGTCTACCTCTTGGGCCAGGATGACGGCCGTGCCCATGGCCAGAATCAGAATCGTTATCACAGAAATTGAAGCTATTTTCCAGAATTTCATCGTTAATCTCCTTTTTGTTATGGGAGCTGTTTTGCAGCCCCCTGGTTATCAGTTATGGGGGAAGATTAACGCAGAGTTGTGGAGAATTTATGGAACCGGAGTGGAATTGAGGTGGAATTGGCGCGATTTAATGCCGGGGGCGTTGGCGTTTATGTTTCCTGGGTCAGCCCTTCCTGAATGGCGTAAGCGGCGGCCTGGGTGCGGTTTTTGAGGTGCAGTTTGCCTAACCTGGACAAGCCAGAACCAAAAAGGTTTGCCCTGATTCGTAAATCGAGTATATTGTGATTGTTGAAGTTGTCATCGTTTTCCTATTATTTGAGCCCCTTGGGGCCACTATTAAACATTTTGATTGAACGAGATGCTTCAACCACAAACAGGGCAATTGGTCTAATATTTGTTTAACCAAATTTAACCTGAAATCAGGAAATCCTCTTTGAGCCTGTTGCCTTTATACTCGACCAATCAGCCGAACAGACAATGTGATTTGCTCGGCTATTTGTAGTTTTGCGCCTCTTGAAAAATCCTTGTCATGTGTACAAGAATCTCACTGGTAAGGTACTAATTTCTTAGACGGTTCTTATGAAAAATTCTTGACTTTGAAAGATGACAAACTATGATTGAGACTCAATCTCACTGATATGAAGTATCAATTAGGAGCGTGATGCGGCAAAACCGATGCTGCAAATGTTTGATGCTGATCCTGGCTATGGCCGTCTTCCTGATCGGGTGTGCTGACGATGAATCCGCAAATACCGGAGCATCCCAGGACGCGGCTGCGCCCGCCCCCTCCATGCTGCTTTGGCCCGACCTGACGCCGCTTGATCTGGATGGCGGTAAACTGCGCGTGGTGGCTACCACCAGCATCATTGGCGATGTGACGGCCAATGTAGGCGGCGACGCCATCGAGCTGACCACGCTGATGCCGCCGGGGCAAGACCCGCACGGCTATGTCCCGGCGGCGCAGGATTTGACGGCCGTCGCCGACGCCCACGTCATCATCCTCAACGGCTGGGGGCTGGAAGAAGGGCTGATCGCCACGCTGCAAAACATCGCCGGCGACGCGCCCCTGGTTCCCATTTCCGCTCGCATTCCGCCGCTCAACGGCGAACGCGGGGTTGATCCGCACACCTGGCTTGACCCGCACAACGTCGTCCAGTGGACAGACAACCTCAAAAGTTTACTGAGCGACCTCGACCCGGCCAACGCTGATTTGTACGCCGCCAACGCGGATGCGTACCGGGCGGAATTGGCGGATTTGATTGCGTTGTATGATGAACAAATTGGGGCGATTCCGATGGACGGCCGTCTGCTGGTGACGAATCATAATTCGCTGGGTTATTTAGCCCAGGCGTATCGTTTTGAAGTGATCGCCACCGTCTTGCCTTCTGCCAGCGCCCTGGCCGAACCTTCCGCCAGCAGCCTGACCGACCTGGTGGCAACCATGACCGAGGCCGGGGTGTGCGCTATCTTCACGGAAACGACGGCAAACGATCAGTTGGCGCAAGCGGCGGCGGCGGAGCTTGCTCGCTGTGAATCGGTGGCGGTGACGCCGCTTTATACCGGCGCGCTGGGTTTGCCCGACAGCGGCGCGGAGACGTACATCAAGATGATGGAATCTAATTTAGCCGCGATCACGGCCGTACTCCCATGAAATCCAAAATCGCCAATCTAAAATCCCCAATCCCATGACCGCTCTTGTATCCAAAATCACGACTCGCGGCGTCAGCCACCAAACGGCCGCGCCCACCCTGGCGTTGCGAGATGTCTCCGTGGCCTACGCCGCCGGAGCCAAAGCAGTCGCCTCCAGCCGCAGCCAGGCATTCGCCATTGAGAACATCACCTGCCAGGTGGAAGCGGGCGAGCGGGTGGCGGTGGTGGGGCCAAACGGCGCCGGCAAAAGCACCTTGCTCAAGCTTATCGTGGGCGTTCTCAAGCCCAGCCGGGGAAAGGTGCATGTGTACGGCCGTCGCCCTCACGGCCACATTTGCATCGCTTACGTCCCCCAGCGCAGCCAGATTGATTGGTCGTTCCCGGTTTCGGTGGCCGACGTGGTGATGATGGGGCGGGTGGGACGCATTGGCCTGTTCCGCTGGCCCCGCCGCCGAGATTGGCAAGTGGTGCGAGAAAGTCTGGCGCGGGTCCATGCCGAACATTTGGCGCAAAAGCAGATTGGCGAATTGTCTGGCGGGCAGCAGCAGCGGGTGTTCATCGCCCGGGCGCTGGCGCAGGAAGCGGAATTGCTGCTGATGGATGAGCCGCTGGCCGGGCTGGACACGCCCAGCCAGGAGGTGATTTTTGAGATTCTCGATTCGCTGCGTCCGGACGGGGTGACGCTGTTGATGGCCACGCATGATTTGGACCTGGCGGCAGCCCGGTTTGACCGGATTATGTTGTTGAATCGGAAGCTGGTGGCGTTTGATGTGCCCACGGCCGCGCTCCAGCCCCAAAATCTCCTACAAGCGTATGGCGGCCATGTCCACCGGGTAGGAGATGACGAACTGCTGCTGACGGATGGCTGCTGTGATGAAGGAGTGACAAGGTGACACTGTTTCATCTTTCATCCTTCATCCTTCATCCTTTCTTTTGCTATGTTTGATTGGCTGATTGATCCCCTAAGTTATGGCTTTATTCTGCGAGCGCTGATTGCGGCCGTGGCGGTTGGCATTGTCGGTTCGGTTCTGGGGACGTATGTGATTTTGCGCGGCATGGCCTTTTTTGGCGACGCGCTGGCGCATACAATTTTGCCCGGCGTGGTGTTGGCCTTCTTGTTTGGCTGGCCGCTGGCGGTGGGGGCGTTGATCATGGGGGTGGTGACGGCCGTCGGCATTGGCGCCTTAAGCGATCAAGGCGTCATCAAAGAAGATGCGGCCATCGGCGTCATTTTCGCCGGTTTCTTCGCCCTGGGCGTCCTCATGCTGTCTGCTACCGGCAATTACACCGTTGATCTGGTCCACTTTTTGTTCGGCAATTTGTTGGGCGTTTCGGTCGCCGATTTATGGGTGACGATTGGGTTGGGCGCGGCCGTTTTGGTCGTGATTTTTGCTTTCTACAAAGAATTCCTGGTCATTTCCTTCGATCCGGCGCTGGCGACCACCCTGCGCCTGCCGGGTCATTTTCTGCGCTATCTGCTGCTCATCCTCATCGCCGTCACCATCGTCGTTTCCCTGCAGGTGGTGGGCATCGCCCTGATGATGGCGATGTTGGTGACGCCCGCCGCCGCCGCTTCCCTGCTGACGCGCCGCCTGCCAACGATGATGCTGACGGCGGCGGCGATTGGCGCTTTTGCCGGGGTGTCCGGGTTGTACGCTTCTTTCTATCTCAATGTCGCTTCCGGCCCGGCCATTGTGTTAGTGGCGACTTTGATTTTTGGATTGGCGTTTTTGTTTGCGCCGGGCAAAGGGTTGGTTTGGCGGCGAGCCTGATGGAGTACGATGATGCGTAACCAGGCGGCTGAATTTGAAACGGCGCTGCAAGGGAATGGTTTTAAGCTGACGGCCGCTCGTCAGACGATTTTGCAGGTATTGGCGCAAAGCGGCGGGCACGTCACGGCCGATGAATTGGCGGACAAAGTGCGCGCCGCCTCTCCCGGCGTGGGCCGGATGACGGTGTACCGCACGTTGGACGTGCTTTGCCGCTTAAATCTGATCCGGCCAGTCTATCAGGGAACCGGCGCGGCCCATTATGTGCTCATGGCTGACGGCCACCATCATCACCTGGTTTGCTCCGGCTGCGGCGCGGTGATCGAGTTTGATGATTGTGTGTTGACGGAGGTGGAGCGGGCGATAGGCGGCCGTTACCAGTTCCAGGTGCAAGGACATTTGCTGGAGTTCTTTGGCGTGTGCGCTCAATGCCAGGGGGAGACGTGAAGCGGCAAGCGGAAAGCGGAGCGTATGTCCTGTCGCTGCACCTGCTTTACGGTATAATTATCGGGGTAAATTCAAGGATGAAGGCGGAGGGATGAAGGATGAAATCACCTTGTCACCCCTTCACCGGGTCATTTTTCAGGAAGATTGGAGAAAAGCATGGCAGACTTCAAACCGCGTATTTTATTGGCAAAACCGGGACTGGACGGGCATGACCGGGGCGTGAAAGTGGTGGCGCGGGCGTTGCGGGACGCCGGCATGGAAGTGATCTACACTGGCTTGCGCCAAACGCCGGAGATGATCGTGGAAGCGGCCCTGCAAGAGGATGTGGACGCGATTGGCATGAGCATTTTATCCGGCGCGCACATGCCGCTGATGACGCGGATTTTGGAACTGCTCAAAGAAAACGAGATGTTAGATATTCCTGTTTTTTTAGGCGGTATCATCCCCAATGAGGATGTGACCAAATTGAACGAAATGGGCGTAGCCGGCGTGTTTGGCCCCGGAGCCAGCATGGAAGAGATCAAAGCGTTTGTATGGGAGCGGGTGGGCCGTGATTGATTTGTTAGACCGGGTGCGGCAAGGCCATGCCCGCTCCATTGCCCGGGTGATCACTCAGGTGGAAAATGACCCCCAGGCGGCGGAAACGGCCGTCACCTATCTCTATCCCTTCACCGGCCGCGCCCACATCATCGGCATCACCGGCGCGCCCGGCTCCGGCAAAAGCACGCTGGTCAACGAACTGGCCAAAGTATTTCGCCAACGGGATCAATTAGTGGGTATCATTGCTGTTGACCCCAGCAGCCCCTTCTCCGGCGGCGCGCTGCTGGGCGATAGGGTACGGATGCGGGATCTGTCCGGCGACAAAGGGATTTTCATCCGCAGCATGGCTTCGCGGGGCACATTAGGCGGGCTTTCCCAGGCCACCGCCGCTGCTATCAAGGTGCTGGACGCCGGCGGCTTTGACGTGATTTTGGTGGAAACGGTGGGCGCGGGACAGGCGGAGGTGGACATCGCCAGCGCGGCGCATACCACTCTGGTCATCGAAGCGCCGGGGATGGGGGATGACATCCAATCCATTAAGGCCGGCATCCTGGAGATCGCCGATGTTTTGGTGGTAAACAAGGCGGATCGGCCGGGCGCGGCGCGGACGGCGCGCTCGTTGAAGATGATGCTGGAATTGGGCCATAACTTGCGGGTGAATCATCACGGCCGACTCATGCAAGTATCCGGCGTCAATGAAGATGAAACTGAAGTCGGTTGGCGGATTCCGGTGAAAGAAACGGTGGCGGTGGCAGGCACAGGCGTTTCCGATTTGGTGGACGCCATCATCGCCCACCGGGTTTACCTGCAAGCATCGGGCGAATGGGCGTTTCGGGAAATGGCCCGCAGCCGCCGCGAGGTGGAACAGTTGCTGCACAGCCGGATGATGACCCGCTTAGAAATAACTGTGCCCCGGACGAACCATGATAAACTGATTACGGCCGTTGCCGAGCGCAAAACTGACCCGTATACGGCCGTGGCTGAACTTTTCGCCCAGCTTACATCCTAAATATCAGTAACCAGAAGCCAGTAATCAGTTTTCAGTGAGTATTTTCCAGAGGTGGAGCTTGCTGATAACTGTATACTGATTACTGAAAACTAGAATTTAATGGCAGAAACAATCAAAGCATACGGTGACATCAAACTTTTCGCTGGTTCCGGCTGCCCGGAATTGGCCCAGAAAATAGCAGAGTATATCAACATCCCCATCAGCCCGTGGGACGTCGTTAAGTTTCCCAACGAGAACTTGATGGTGCGGTTGCAAGGCAGCGTGCGCGGCCAGGATGTGTATATCATCACCAGTCACGCGCGGCCGGTTCATCGCAACATCATGGAAATGCTCATCGCTGTTGATTGCATCAAGCGGGATTCAGCCGGCCGGGTCACTGTGGTGATGCCATATTTGGGTTACTCTCAAAGCGATAAAAAAGACCAGCCTCGGGTGCCTATTGCGGCCCGGTTGTTGGCTGACATGATTGAAGTGGCCGGGGCTGATCGCTGGATAACGATTGACCTGCACGCCGGTCAGATTCAAGGCTTTTACAAAATTCCCGGCGATTCGCTGACGGCGATGCACATTTTGGTGGATTATTTCCAGCAGAAGAATCTGGATGCTGTGGTGGTCACGCCCGATCTCGGTTTTGCCAAACGCGGCCGTAACTACGCGGTGGCGTTGGATTTACCGTTGGCGTTTGTAGAGAAAAGGCGTACCGGCAATGAGATGGGCCGGGAGGCGCTCAGTTTGATCGGTTCTGTCGAAGGCAAAGATGTGATCATCGTGGACGATCTGGTGGATACGGCCGGATCCATCGAGCAGGCGGTGAAGCTGGTGAAAGCAAAAGGGGCGCAAGATGTGTACGTCTCCTTCACCCATTCCGTCCTCTCGGACCCGGCGGCCGAGCGTTTGCGCAGTTTGCCGATCACAGAAATCGTCACCACCAATACGATCCCCATTCCGCCGGAAAAAATGCTGCCTAACATCACCGTTCTCAGCGTGGCGGAACTGTTGGGTGAAGTGATCTTGCGCTCCCATGAAGGGCGCAGTGTCGGTGAACTATTTAATGAATAAATCAGAAGGATGAAGGGTGAAGGGTGAAGGATGAAATTTTATCGTCTGCCTTCACCTTTGAAAATCTATGTTTAAGAAAATAGTTTCAAAAATTGTTGGCGACCCCAACCAAAAAATTATCAAAGAGTTACGGCCGTTGGTAGACGAGGTAGCCAGTTGGGAACCTGAACTGGAGAAATTGTCGGACGAGGAACTGAAAGGGAAAACGGCCGTACTCAAAGAGCGATACGAAGACGGCGAAACCCTGGACGATCTGCTGCCTGAAGCGTACGCGCTGGTGCGAGAAGCCTCCCGCCGCACCACCGGCATGAGACATTACGACGTGCAGATCATGGGCGGCATCCTGCTCCATCGCGGCGAAATTGTGGAGATGCGCACCGGCGAAGGGAAAACCCTGGTCGTCACCCTTCCCCTTTACCTCAACGCCCTGACCGGCAAAGGCGTCCAACTCGTCACCGTCAATGAATATCTGGCCCGGCGAGACGGCGGTTGGATGGGCAGCATCTACCATTTCCTCGGTCTCACGGTTGGCGTTATCAGCCCCCAGCAAATCTCCGCTTTATATGATCCCGAATATGTCAATCCCGGCGCTGAATTGGAAGACGAACGGCTGGTGCATTGGCGGCCGTGTACGCGCAAACAAGCGTATGAAGCCGACGTCACCTATGGCATTAGCAGCGAATTCGGCTTTGATTATTTGCGGGACAACATGGCTAACCATCCCGATAAACTGGTGCAGCGAGAACTTAACTTCGCCGTGATTGATGAAGTGGACAATGTTCTCATTGATGAAGCCCGCACCCCGCTCATCATCTCCGGCCCGGCTCCTCGCACCGGCAAGGATTACGTCCGCTTCGCCGGTTATGTGCGCCGTTTACGACGCAATACCGCTGACGAGGATGAGGACCCCGATGGCCATTATGATATTGATGAAAAGAGTCGTTCCATCAGCCTGACAGAGATAGGTATTGCCGAAATCGAAAAACGGATTCCTGAAATTGACACGAATGCCGGGGACAGCCTTTACGATCCCCGTTTCTACCATTTGACCTACTACCTGGACAATGCGCTCAAAGCGCAATACCTCTTCAAACGGGATGTGCATTACGTGGTGCAAAATGGGGAAGTGTTGATTGTGGATGACTTCACCGGCCGGCTCATGCCCGGCCGTCGCTATTCTGATGGGCTGCACGAGGCCATCGAAGCCAAAGAAGGGGTTCAGGTCAAGCGGGAAACGATCACCGTGGCCACCATCACGTTGCAGAACTATTTCCGTCTCTACGACAAATTGGCGGGCATGACGGGGACGGCGCTAACCGACGCCGAAGAATTCGACAAAATTTATGAGTTAGGTGTGACGCCGCTGCCCACCAATGTTCAATATATCGTTGATACTGATTCAATGGGCTTGGTTGAAAAACGGGAGAAGGTGGAAAACGCGGAATCCATTTCATACCTCGATCCGAGAACGAACCAGCCCGTCTTTTTCAAACGGATTGATTTTCCGGATCAGGTGTACGGAACGGGGGCGGCGAAGGACAAGGCCATTATCAATGAAGTGAAGCGGGTTGTCCAGACAGGACGGCCGATTTTGGTGGGCACAACGTCGGTCGAACATTCGGAACTGATCCATCGTATGCTGCAAAAGGAGAAAATCCCGCATACGGTGTTGAATGCCAAGATTCACCAATCGGAAGCGTTGATTGTGGCCCAGGCCGGGCGGCAAAAAGCGGTGACGATTTCGACAAATATGGCTGGGCGGGGAACGGATATTTTGTTGGGCGGCAATCCGGAAGGGATGGCGGCGGAGACATTAGAGAAGGAACTATTTGAACGGCCGTCGCTCATCCAACTCGCCTTCACCCTGGTAACTGAAGGTGAAGACCCGGCGCGGGCATATGCCGGCCGTCACCCCAAACTCAGCGCAGACCTGGTGGATTGGCTCAAGCAGATCAAGGCCGAATTCGATGAAGCCCTGGTCGAGATTGAACAAATTCAAGTGATGGGCTATCTGGCACGCCATTTGCAAGAGCCGTACCAAATTGATTACAACGACCTTCTCACCGTGCTGCGTTATGTCCATGCTGGCGCAGTGAGCGAAGCCCGGCTGGTGGTGGAACAGTTGGGCAAGGATGTGGCGCTGGCCGATGATGCGGCCCGGTTATGGAACTTGTATTCCCGTTATCAAACCATCCAGTCCGATCCGCAGCGGGCAGCTCAATTCCTGGCTGAGATTTTATTCGAGAAACATTACAATGCGCGGGCGGCTCTCATCCGCTCCGTGTTGGGCGGGGATGATGCCGAAGCCCGCAAAGTGGTGGAAACCATCCCGGCGTTACCCGCCAGTTTAATCGATCACATCAAAGGATTGATGGCGGAAACCAGCAAAGAGCATGAGATTGTGCGCGAATTGGGGGGGCTGCATGTCATTGGCTCTGAACGGCACGAATCCCGCCGGATTGATAACCAGCTTCGCGGCCGGGCGGCGCGCCAGGGCGATCCGGGGTCATCCCGCTTTTTCCTCTCGCTGGAAGATGAGCTGATGCTCCGGTTTGGCGGCGAGCGGTTGAAGGGCTTTATGCGCCGCACCAACATCCCGGAAGATATGCCGATTGAAAGCAAGATGTTGGATCGGATCATCGAAAGTTCGCAGGAGCGGATTGAGGGATACAACTTCGACATGCGCAAGAGCGTGGTCGAATATGACGATGTGATGAACAAACAGCGGCAGGCGATTTATGATGAACGCCGCGCCATTCTTTTGGGAACTGACGATGGTCTGGACGAGAAGGTGGAAGCCGCTTTTGAAACCACCATTGCCGAATTAGTTGGCAATTATGTGGATAATTACTCCGACTACATGCGAGGCGAGGTCACCCGCACCATCACTGATTTCAGCACGGATGCGACGAATACCATCAACCTGACCGGCGTTTTGGCGCGTTTACGCGGCATGATCCCTGGAATTTTAAGGCTGGATCGATCTGAATTGGCCGAATTATCCGGGGAAGCGTTGGCCGGTGAGTTGATGATGCTGGTGTATGAACAAGAGGAGGAGGGTACGAATTTGTACCAGCTCCTTTTGGCGATGGGGCGGTTTTTGCCGCTGCTGCCGCCGGTGCCGAATTTGGCAGCTTTGGCCGGCCGCCGGTCGGGACAGCTTCAGGCGCGGGAAAATTTACGCCGGGAATATGTGGCGCAGGTGGAATCATTTTTTAATGATTTTCTGGCGGAGCAGTTTGAGGATGCGGATCGGGAGCGGATTTGGGAGACGGCCGTCACCCAACTCAATCAGGCCTTCAATCACTTTGCTATCGAGGGGCTGTCCCAGAAAACCGCGCTCACCCGGCAAATCCGGTTCCGCCAGGAAGCGGAAGGCGCCGTGCGCGACCTGCTGTTGGAGAGTCTGTCCACATTAGAAAGCGACCAGTTGATTGACGCGCTCAATACCTACGTGGCTCAGGAGCAGCAGCGGTGGCGAGAGCGGATCGGCGAAGAAGAGTATCGTAACTTCCAACGGCTGTTGCTGCTGGACGCCATTGACCGAGAATGGCGGGATTATCTGACGGCGATGGATGACCTGCGCCGGGAAATTGGGCTGGTGGGCATCGCCCAAAAAGACCCCAAGGTGGAGTATAAACGCCGCTCTTACGAAATGTTCACCGATATGCGGCACAACATTGAGCAGGATATCGTGGATCGGTATTTCCGCCAACTGGCCTCGCATCAGGCGTTTATTAAACAGCAAGAGGCGGAAGTGGCGTATCAACTGAAAGCGCAGGGGGCCGGTTTCCAGGTGGTGAAACGGCAAGGCGGCAAAGGCGTGGAACTGCGCCGGGATATGCCTAAAGTGGGGCGGAATGAATTGTGCCCCTGCGGCAGCGGCAAGAAGTTTAAGCATTGTCACGGCCGTACTGCCGGATCGGCGGCTCCATCCGCATCGGCCGCTAATGGTCAACCTAAAAACACTGCTAAAAAACGGCCGTCATCCCACAAGAAAAAGCGAAAACGGCGCTGATCTATGCACAGGCGTGTTCGTGTTTACAAAAAAATCACGTTTTTTTTGCGGATTAGGCATTGACGAGATGCCAAAAACGTGGTTTCATGAAAAAGGCATCAGAGGACAGTAACCAGAAAGCAACTGTCATGTCATCAAGTAAAAGAGCCTGATTATGCCCGATCAATCGAATCGTTTTCGTGCATTAACCGCGTTTCAATCCGCAGTCCAGTCGGCGTTTACCCTGCAAGATTTGCAAGATACGGCCGTTGCCTTTATGCGTGAGCAGTTGGACGTGGATGATGTACACATTGCTGATTCCACCATCCCCGATGAAGGCAGCGCCGATGTGATGCTGGTTCCCATTCAGCAGACGGGCTACAGCTTGCGGCTGAGCCGGGACAATCCGCTGGATGAAGAGGAAACGGCCGTCGTCAAGATAGCCGCTTCCTTGATAACCGACGCCCCATTTTTTGAGAAAACGACCACTACCCTGCAACAGCAGCTTGAAGAACTAAACACGCTGTACGAAGCCAACATCTCCATGACGGCCAAAATTGACCGGGATGATGTGCTGCAAACTGTGGTGGCTGAAATGGCGCAGGCGCTCAAACTTGACAGCTGCACCATTTTTGTGTGGGATGTTCACCGTCACAAACTCAAACCGGCCGCCCACCACAACGGTCTGACGGCTTCTGATACCGAACCCCAACTCATGGGACTCAACAAAGTGGCCGAATTGGCCGAACATCCGGCGCTGCAACAGATCATGGAGACGCCAGAAATTCGGAGTTTGCGCCGGGATGAGTCTGCCAGTGAAATTGACCGGCAGCTGCTGGAAGCGGCCAATTTGCAAACTGTGCTGCTGGCGCCGTTAATGCGGCAAGATAAATTTTTGGGATTGCTGGGGCTGGGTCAGAAAACGGCCGCGCGCACCTTTACCGATCACGAACTGCGTTTAACCAAAAACCTGGCCAATCAGGCGGCGGTCGCTATTGAACACGCCAACCTGTTCCGGCAGGCGCAGCGACGGATTCAAGAGCTGTCCACTTTTCAGGACATCGTGCTGCAACTGAACACGCCGCTCAAACTAAGCGAAGTGCTGGCCACGATCACCAAATCGGCGTTGAAGCTGGTGGATGCCAGCAACATGCATATTTACTTGTATAATCCAGAAACCGATGCCTTTACTTTTGGCTCGGCGTTGTGGCAAGACGGCCGTCGTACACCGGCCGTTCCCGCGCCGCGCAAAGAAGGTCTGACGATGGCTGTTGTTCACAAAAGAGAACCCATCGTCATCAACGATGCTGGCAGCCATCCTCTCTTTCAATCGGAAAAATCTCGTTCCTGGGGGATCTGCTCGATTGCCGGATTCCCCTTGCGGCACGGAAATCAGGTGATTGGCGCATTCACGGCCACATTTTTGCATCCCCATGCCTTTTCAGAAGATGAGCAATTGGTCTTGAGTTTGTTGGCTGACCAAGCGGCTGTGGCGGTGCGTAACGCGGGGCTGTTTGCCGGTTCTCAGCGTCGGCTGCGGGATATGGCTGCCCTGGTGGACATGGCCAAACAAGTGACCGGTAATCTTAAGCTTCGTTCCGTATTGCAAACCACCGTGCAAACTATCAAAGGACTTTTAAGCGCGCGCGCCAGTACCATCACCATGCTATCTGAAAGCGCCACCGAACTGGTGGTGGTTGCTGCCGCCGGCGCAGACCCGGAAGCGGTGGATAAAGCCCGCATGAAGTTGGGCGAAGGGGTATCCGGCCAGGTGGTGCGCGCTGCCGAACTGGTGTACATTCGAGATGCCCACAGCGAGCCAGATTTCCTCTTTTTTGATGAAGTGGTACGCAGTTTGCTAGTAGTGCCGCTCATCATTCGGGATCGGGCCATCGGCACGATGACGGTGGACAACGCCCAGCCCAATGCGTTCAGCGAATCGGATATCCAATTGATGATGATTGCCGCCGCTCAGGTGAGTGTGGCCATTGCCAATGCCCGCCTGTTTGAAGAGCTGGAAGAACGGGCGGCCGAGTTGGCTGCGGCGTATGAAGAGTTAAAAGAGAGTGATCGGCTGAAAGATGAACTGGTGCAAAACGTCTCCCACGAACTGCGCACCCCGCTCACTTTTGTCAAGGGGTACGTGGATTTGTTAATGGAGGGGGAGATGGGGCTGGTGACGCCGCACCAGCAAGAGGCGTTGCTCATTGTGGCTGAGAAAACGGATGAGATCACTCGATTAATTGAGGACATCATCACGTTGCAGCGGATTGATGCGGGCAATTTGCAGTTGGAAAAGGTATCGTTGGCGGAGATGATTAAGACGGCCGTTGCCAGCCACACCCTGGTTGCCGACAAGAAAGGGATGCGCATCGTGTCTCAAATACCGGATGGCATTGCTGATTTAGCGTTCATTGACAAACAGCGCATCAACCAGGTGCTGGATAACATTATCGGCAACGCACTGAAGTTCAGCCCTGACGGCGGTATCATCACCGTCGCCTTGTTTGAGGAGGAGGATGTGATAGGGATTGCCGTTTCCGATCAAGGGGTGGGCGTGCCTGAGGACAAGCGCGAACGGATTTTTGAGCGATTTTATCAGGTTGATGGATCGGCGCGGCGCCGTTTTGGCGGCACGGGCGTGGGGCTGGCTATCGTCAAGCGGATTGTGGATGCGCACCAGGGCCGCATCTGGGTGGAGAGTGCAGTCAAGGAGGGCAGCACCTTTTTCATCACGCTGCCCAAAGCGGCTAAACAGGTCGCTGCCTGACGGATTTTTAATTTCGTTTTGAAGTATTGGCAATTTGATTTACTATTATGCGGCGCTGGAAACGGCCGTTTCCGGGCAAACTATCAACGTCCACAGCAAACCATTTCATCATGACTCAGGCCAATACCAATCAACCGCCTATGCCACAACCGATTGATTACAGCCAACCGCTCAACCGAACCGTTTTGCAGGCGATGCCTAAAATTGACCTGCACCGGCATCTGGAAGGCTCTCTCCGGCTGGAATCGTTGTTAGCCATCGCCCGCGAATTTAACCTCGATCTGCCTATGGACGGGCTGGAAGCGTTACGGCCGTTGGTTCAGGTGACAGACGATCCCCCCGATCATGAAGTATTTCTGAGCAAATTCCAGGTTTTGCGCCAATTCTACCGCAACCCCGAACTCGTCAAACGACTGACGTATGAAGTGATCGCCGACGCCGCTGCCGACAATGTCCATTACCTGGAACTTCGCTTCAGCCCGCAAGCGCTCACCCGCGTCAACGAATACACCCTGCACGATGCCGTCCATTGGGTGCGCGAGGCAGCCCAACACGCCAGCAGGGATTTCGCCATTGAAGTGGGGTTAATCATCACCCTGGTGCGGCATGATCCATTGGAGCAAGCCGAAATGGTAGTGGATGCGGCCGAGCGGCACGTAGGCCGGGGCATTGCCGGGATAGACCTGGCCGGTGATGAAGTCGCTTTTCCGCCTGGTCCGTTCACACCCATTTTCAAGCGAGCGCATGAAGCGGGGTTGGGTATCACCATCCATGCCGGGGAATGGGCCAGCGCCGATGGGGTGAAGCAGGCCATCGAGGATTTGTATGCCGACCGGATTGGACATGGGGTGCGGCTGGTGGAAAATTCGCGTATCGCCCGCATGGTGCGCGAACGAGGGGTGGCTTTAGAAGTGTGTCTGACCAGCAATGTGCAGACGGGCGTGATCCACGATATTCGGCATCATCCTTTGGCCGATTTGCTCAATTTTGGGTTGCAGGTGACGATTAACACAGATGATCCCACGGTGAGCAACATCACGCTGACGGATGAGTATGAAATCGCCACGACGCTCTTGAATCAGAGTTATACAGATTTAAGACAGATGATTTTGAATGCGGCTGAGGCTGCCTTTTTGCCGGAAGAGAGCCGTAAACGACTGGTCACTTATTTCGAAGACCAACTTCCCCGCCTATAATTTCTCCCACTCGCGCAGCGCCTGTTTGATTAACTTTTGTATTACCGTCTCCGGCAGTTTATTGGGGTGGCTGTCAACTTTCCCATCCACTTTGATCTGCAAACCGCCATTGGGATGTTCTGCCAGGTGAATCGAACGGCCGGCCAATTCGGGCACGGCCGTCACCAACCGCTGCAAGATCGCGTCAATCTGCCCCACAATGGGCAGGCTGCGATCAATCCCCTCCACCGCAAGAGGAGCTTCTTCTGGGATGGGTGCGGGGCGCACCAGAGAGGGCTTGGCCGGGGCGGCGCTGGCCCGCAGTTGTTCCCGTTCTTGTTCTAATTTTTGTAAAAACGCCTGCTGCTGTTCCTCTTGCGGGGGCTGGGGCGGGGTTGGCAGCCCCAGGGGCGGCGCCGAACCGGCATCCACCAGGGTTTGATACCCACCGGCAAAGGCGATCAATTCGCCGATAGCGGCCAGGAGCATCTGCCGGGACTTGCCGGCTGTGATTTCGGCGATTTGTTCGTACTGGTTTTCGCCCACCTGGACGACGAGTTTTCCCAGGGGAGGAACCCGTAAAACGCGCATGATGTCAATTTCTTTAGCCATGATTTTCCCTCTCATAACTGTGCAGACATCCGATTTCTTGGAGAAATCGGATGTCTAGTTGGCTGGCAGGTTGGGCAAAAATGGGCGCTACGGCCGTGCAGCTTGATACGTTGAATTGGTGCGCCACATTCAAAACAGGGGGCGTCCTGACGGCGAAAAACCGCCAGGGCATTTTGCATATCCCCTTTGCTGCCGTCCGGCTTGATGTACTGGTCAATGCTGGCTCCTTCCCGATCAATGCCGGTTTGCAAGACGCGGCGAATGGCGGCGTGCAACGTCGTGATTTCGGCGTCGGTCAGGCTGTTGGCGGCGCGGCGCGGGTGCAGTTTGGCGTAAAACAGAGCTTCGTCGGCGTAGATGTTGCCCACCCCGGCGATGAAGGTTTGGTCGAGCAACAGCGGTTTGAGGGCGCGGGAACGGCCGTGCAGCCGGGATTTGAGCGTATCAACGGTGAACGCATCCGCCAGCGGCTCTGGCCCCAAATGGCTTAACAGTTGTTCCGGCTCCTGGGTGAGCAGCGCCCGGCCAAATTTGCGCTGATCCTTGAACCGGAGTTCACGGCCGTCGTCCAGCTGAAAAATGGTGTGGACATGAGGATGGCGCGGGACATCCGCCGCTGCCACCGACAAATGCCCCGACATTCTCAGGTGGATGATGAGCGTTTCGCCGCCGCTGAGGGTAAAGAGCAGGTATTTGGCGCGCCGGTTGACGGCCTGAAACTGCTGGTTGTGGATGCGGGCGCGCAGTTCGGCCAGGTCAGGGGCGGCGATGTGGCGCGGCCAATCGTTGTAGACGCCGACCACCTGCCGCCCGATCAACGGCCGTCGCAAAGCGCGCACAGTGGTTTCTACTTCTGGTAATTCCGGCATAGGGTTCCTCAGACATCTGATTTCTTCAAGAAATCGGATGTCTTTGATTATACATGGAAACCCCCATTTGCGGCGACAAGTTTTGACAGGAAGACGGCCGTCGTTTTACAATACATTCAACCATTTCATTTGTAGTTTAGACGCCAAACGAGCGCCATGTACCCAGAAGATCGTGTGTTAATTGTCTATGTGCCCCACCCGGATGATTTTGCCTGCATCGAAAACGAGGGCTGGTATCGCATCCCGCAGCAACACGCGCCCAAAGGATTATATGCTGAGTACTTCGCTTTTTATTTCGGCCGTCGCTTTGGCGCCAACAAGTGGGCCATTCCTGCTTACGCCCCCCGGCTGGGGCACGAACTGGTCACCCGGCGGGAACTGCTGCCCTGCCAGCCCGACCATCCCCGCGCCGACGCCCTCTACTACAAAGTGCAGTTGGGCGCGGTGCAATGGCTGGCGCGCCCCATCATCAGCCTGCGCTGGCGGCGCGTGACCTTTTTGCACACCACCTGGGATCGGTTTCAGGATGCCGCCGAAATCAACGATTTGTTTGTGGATGGAGAAGGGTATGTGGATCGGTTGTATGCGGCGCTCAAGGAGGCGGGGATTCAGCCAGAGCGCAATTATCGGGTAGAAGAAGCGGGGCAGGTGTATGAAGTGCCGCTGGCTGTCCCTTGTCGTCACGGCCGTATTCACATCACATCCGATCAACTGCCCCGAACCGCTGCCGAAATTGATGAGATAGTGGCCGATATGGCGCGGCAGACGGCCGTTTATGGCGGTACAATTACCAAATAGGCTTGGCGCAGCCAAAAGGTTGTGCGAAAATTAAACAAGCTCTTCCAAATCACGCATCGCGCGCGAGGGCTTCGTATAGTAGTATCATACATGTCCATACAACAACTTCTTGACGACCTGGATAAGAGCCTTCCCGAAGCGCCTTTTGCTCGTGCTAACGGTAGTTTGCTGATGATGGTTGGTTTGCCTGGAACCGGTAAATCCTCCATTGTTGAAAGCTTGCAAAAACTGATGCCCCATGTTGTCATCAGCACCGACGGCATACGAACCCAACTGCGCCAAAGACCCACCTACACCTCCGCCGAAATGATGCTGGTGTATGAAGTGTGCTACCATATCATCGAGCAGCGGCTGCGCCAGGGGCAGCGCATCGTGTTTGATGCTTCCAATTATCTGGCCGCTCGGCGGGAGCGCGTTACCCGGCTGGCAGAGCGAAACGGAGCGCCGGTGACAGTCTGTTATGTACAGGCGGCGCAAGATACCATCCGGCAGCGATTGATTGACCGTAACAGTGAGCGGCGGCGGAAAACGGATATGTCGGAAGCGGACTGGTCGGTTTACAAGTGGATGGTGGAATCACAAGAGCCGGTGGCAGCGCCGCATATCGTGCTGGACACCACTGCTACGCCCCCGGATGAACTGGCAAACCGGCTGCGAGATTATTGGCTGGAAACGGAGAAGCGTGCCGAAAGCAACCCTGATTTTCAATCCACTCGCTGGGCCGGCAAACTTGGCCGCCACCATTGAGCTGGTAGCCGATTCCTGGCGGGCGCGTGGTTGGCAAATGTCCATTTACCCCACCCAACACCCCGGACATGCTGCTGAAATTGCGCATGAAGCGGCCGACCATGGCCATCACCTGGTGCTGGCCGCCGGCGGCGATGGTACGTTGGGCGAAGTAGCCAATGGTTTAGCCAAAACGAACACGATCATGGCGCCGCTGCCGGTGGGGACGGCCAACTCCTTTGCCAAAGAATTGCAACTCCCGCGACCTGGGCTGGGCCGGCAGCATAAGTTGCTGGCAGCTTCCGATTTGCTGGCTGACGGCCGCGTGCAAGCGGTTGATTTAGGGGTGGCGCAGGCGGAAGGGCCTCCCCACCCGTCTGGTCATCTCCAACAGTATTGGCTGTTGTGGGCGGGCACAGGCGTGGATGGGTTTCTGGTAGATAAACTGGAGCCGCGGCCGAGGTGGGCTAAACGATTGGGCGCGGCGGATTATGCGCTGCGGGGGATACGGGTGGCGACGCACATGCCCAAAATGGAGGCGGAGATCGTGGTGGACGGCCGTACCATCACCGGCCGCTTTCTGCTGGTGGCGGTGAGCAACTGTCGCTTGTATGCCGGAGGCGAGGTGGTACTCAGCCCTTTGGCACAGATGGATGACGGCCGGTTTGAGGTATGGCTGTTTCGCGGCGACGGCCTAGCTCGGATTTTCAAGTATCTAGCTCAGGTGCGTTTGGGATGGCATCTCAACCATCCAGACATCGAGATGGTGTACGGCCGTGACATCACCATCCACACCGATCCGGCCATGCCCTGCCAGACGGATGGCGAGAAAGCGGGACAAACGCCCCTGTCCTGTCGCCTGGAGCGGGGCGCTTTGAATCTGCTGTCCCCTCCCACCGCTCCCGATGGGCTTTTCCAGCGGCCTGGTGTACCATTATTAGAGTTTATCAAGGTAGAAAGCGGAAGGACGAAGGATAAAAACCCAATCCAAAATCTAAAATCTAAAATCCAAAATCCCGGAGGAAAATGACTTTGAAGATTAAGTTCGATTATCGCTACTTGTTATTGCTGGGTTTCCCGGTTGCCTTTTTGTCTGAGGCATTGGGCTGGAGCGATATGGTGCGGTTTGTGGCCTCGGCCATCGCCATTGTGCCGCTGGCCGGGTTTATCGGCGAAGCGACGGAAGAATTGGCGGTGCATACCGGCCCTAAAATTGGCGGCTTGCTGAATGCAACGCTGGGAAATGCGGCTGAGTTGATCATCACCATTGTGGCGATTAAAGAAGGGGTGTTGGAATTGGTGATCGCTTCCATCACCGGCTCGATTTTAGGTAATTTGCTGTTGGTCTTGGGCTTGAGTCTGCTACTGGGCGGGCTAAAAAACGGCTGGCAGAAGTTTGACAGCACGCAAGCGACCACGAATGCGACGATGATGATTCTGGCGGTGGCGGCGCTGATGGTGCCGGCCGTTTTTGGGTCGTATATTGACGTGGTGAATCATGAAGCTTTGCAGCCGTTAAGTATGATGACGGCCGTCATCATGATCGCCATTTACGGTTTGGGTATTTACTTTTCCTTCACCCAAACCGATGACAAAAGCCCGCTCACCCGGCCCGCGGCCGATGTGCATGAGGGAAAAGCGTGGCCGGTGAAAAAATCGGTGGCGGTGTTGACGGTAGCCACGATTGCCATCGTGTTCATGAGCGAGCTGCTGGTGGGCGCGGTGGAACACGTGGTCACTCAGATCGGCTGGAGCGAGTTTTTTGTGGGCATCATCATTGTGCCGCTGGTGGGGAACGCCGCCGAGCACATGGTGGCGGTGCAGATGGCGCTCAAGAACCAGATGGACTTGAGCGTGGAAATCGCTTTGGGTTCCAGCTTGCAAATCGCCCTCTTTGTGGCGCCGCTGCTCATCATCATCGCTGCCTTGATGGGGCAGGAATTGGCGTTTAGTTTCAATGAATTCGAGCTGGTGGCGCTGGCCGCCGCCGGGGTGGTGGGGGTGTTTGTCATCAAGGACGGCCGTTCCAATTGGCTGGAAGGGGCGCAATTGTTGGCGCTCTATTTAATTTTGGGCGTCGCCTTTTTCTTCTTGTAAGAACTTGCCCGAAAAGATGGTTAGTGTACAGCGACATTGTGTATTGAGTGTTAAGCGCCGGCATAAGGAAATGGTTATGTCGGTAAGTGTGGCCGCTTTGCCCAAAATTGGGCGTTTGGAAGCGGGTATTGCAGAAAGAAAGGTGAATGATGACAGGCAATTCGCCCTACAAAATTGGATGAAAAAACGGCCGTTCTCGGATGAGAACGGCCGTTTTGCGTTAACTGTTATCCGTTGATTGTTGACTGTTTCTAATACCGGTCCAACTTCACCCGGCGCAGCCGCAGCGAGTTGGAGACGACGCTGATGCTGGAAACAGCCATCGCGCCAGCCGCCAGGATCGGGTTTAGCTGCTTGAGGAAGTCTGGCGCCCACGGGACGAGAGCCAGAACGCCGGCCGCCACCGGAATCAACACCGTGTTGTAGCCAAATGCCCACACCAGGTTTTCTTTGATGTTGCGCATCGTCGCCTTCGACAGCTTAATGGCTTGCGGCACACTACGTAAATCGCCGCGCATCAGGGTTACGTCAGCCGCCTCCATGGCCACATCCGTGCCCGTGCCGATGGCGATACCCACGTCCGCTTGCGCCAGCGCCGGGGCGTCGTTGATGCCGTCGCCGACCATGGCCACCTTGTACCCTTCCTCTTGCATCTTGGCTACGTTGCCAGCTTTATCGCCAGGCAGCACCTCGGCAAAGACGCGGTCAATGCCTACCTCTTTGGCAATCGCTTCCGCCGTTGCCTGGTTGTCACCGGTCATCATGGCCACTGTCAGACCCAGCTTGTGCATGGCGGCGATGGCTTCTTTGGAGCCTTCTTTGATGACGTCGGCCACGCCGATGATGGCGCTGGCCTGACCGTCTACGGACAGCCACATGGCCGTCTTGGCCTGGTTTTGCAATGCTTCCGCTTTCGGGCCGAGGCCGTTCAGCGCCACGTTTTCCCGTTTCATCAGCCGCAAATTGCCGATCAGGATTTTACGGCCGTCCACTTCCGCCGCGATGCCATGCCCGGCAATGCCTTCAAAGCTGACCGGTTCGCTCAGGGTCAACCCTTTTTCAGTGGCGGAGCGGACGATGGATTCGCCCAGTGGATGCTCTGATCCTCGTTCCGCGGAAGCCGCCAACCGTAATAATTCATCTTCGTTGATGGACACGCCATTGCTGGCGACCACATCAGTCACCGCCGGTTCGCCTTTGGTGATGGTGCCAGTCTTATCTAGAACGATGGCGTTCAGCTTGTGCGCCTGCTCCAGGGCAGCGCTGTTTTTGAACAAAATGCCGTTTTCGGCGCCTTTGCCCACGCCCACCATGATGGAAGTGGGGGTGGCCAGACCCATGGCGCAGGGACAGGCGATGACGAGGACGGCCGTCAACCGAATCAACGCCGGCACAAATCCGTCGGCGGCCCACCAGAGGCCAAGCGTTACTAATGCAATCAGAATCACTGCCGGCACAAAGTAATTCGAAATCTGGTCTACCAGCCGTTGGATGGGCGCCTTACTGCCCTGAGCCTGCTCTACCAACCGAATGATTTGCGACAGGGCCGTTTCCTTGCCCACTTTAGTCGCTTCAAACTTAATCATCCCTTGCTTGTTGATGGTAGCGCCGATCATCTCGTCGCCCACTTTCTTTTCCACCGGCATACTTTCGCCAGTGATCATGCTTTCGTCAACGGTAGAATGCCCCTCCATCACCGTACCGTCTACCGGCACTTTCTCGCCGGGGCGGACGATGATGAGGTCGCCTTGCACGACTTCGGCGATGGGAATATCTAATTCCTGGCCATCGCGGACGACGCGAGCCGTTTTGGGCTGCAAGCCCATCAGCTTTTTGATCGCTTCACTGGTACGTCCTTTGGCCCGGACTTCCAGCAGCTTACCCAGGACGATAAGGGTGATGATGACAGCGGCCGTTTCAAAGTACACAAACGTACCAAACGTGGTGGTACCCAATGTGTTGGTCACCAGGACAACGGTGCTGTACACGTAGGCGACAGTCGTTCCCATCGCCACCAGCACATCCATGTTGGCGCTGTTGTTACGCAGCGCTTTGTAGGCGCCGGTGTAATAATCCCAACCCACCCAGAACTGCACCGGGGTGGCCAGCGCCAAAAACATCCAGTTGACCCAAATGGCTTCGGCCCATTCGCCCAGCAGCCCAAAGTCGCGCCCCATTGTCAGGAGCAGCAAAGGCAGCGAGAAAATGGCGCCGATGATGAATCGTTTCTGTTGATGTTGAATCTCGGCTTCGCGGGCGGCGGCTTCGGCGTCTTCCAGTTCCTCTTCCGAGTCGGTTTCCACCACGTCGTATCCGGCCTTGCGCACGGCCGCCGTCAGGGCCGCCCGGTCAGTCGCGCCCGGTGCAAACGTAACGGTGGCGCGTTCACTGGCGAAATTAACAGTCGCCTCGATCACGCCGTCCACTTTGTTCAAAGCGCGCTCGATGCTGTTGGCGCAGTTGGCGCAGGTCATCCCTATCAACGGCAGTTCCAGCGTCGCCAGGGGGATTTGATACCCCGCTTTTTTGACGCGCGCGATCACATTGGTCGTCAGGTCTTTCAGGGAAACCTGGTCTGGGTCGTAGGAAACGGTGACTTTCTCATTGGCGAAGTTAACGACAACATCGGTGACGCCGTCAACTTTTTTAGAATTACGCTCAACCGCCGCCACGCAGTTAGCGCATGTCATCCCGATAACGGGAAGTGTGATTTGTTGTTCGGACATAATGCCCTCCGTAAAAGCTAGAGCTAGAGCCAGAGCTAGAGGAAGAACAGCCTCTAGCTCTGGCTCTCTCCTCTAGCTGATTTGGATGAGTCCCTCCGGCGGGTAATTAATTTCTTGTAAAGTAGCGGCGATCTTTTCCCAGGTAGCCGGGTCTTCCCAGGCAATCGTAACCTGTTTGGTATCTTCGACTGCCTTGACGCTGGTGACGCCTGCCAGTTCGCCGACTTCCATCTCGATGGTGTGGGTGCAGTGCCCACAGCTGATATTGGGAACAGTAAATGTTTTACTTGTCATGATTGTTGTGTCTCCTTATGTGCGGATAAATTCAATTTGTTGGACATTTCAAACACGGTGGTCACTTCTTGTAACATTCGTTCGCGTTCGGCGATGTCGGCGCCGCGAACGGCCGTTGTCATGCAAGTACGCAGATGGGTGTCTAACATGATGTGGCTGATCTTGTTGAGCGCTGCCTGCACCGCTTGGATTTGCCGGATCATGTCAATGCAATATGCACCTTCACGCGCCATTCGTTCGACGCCGCGAATATGACCGGCCGCGCTAGCGAGCCGCTGTGTGACTGATTGACGTGTTTGTTCATCCATAATGTTTAACCTGCCCCCCTGGGGAGGGGTGCGTGGGTTATTATAGACGATATTGAACATGGGGGAAAACGGCCGTTTAGCTTTGCTTAACTTACGCCATTTGGCCTATTTTTACGCTCCACTCCGATTGCGGCGGATTGTTTTGGGGCGGGACGCCGGTTGCCGCTGTCGCACCGTCTTGATGAATGCGGCCGTTTGTAAAAGGGGTACCAGTAAACTCAGAATCAGGAACGGGTAGCGAAACCAGTTGGGATTGTCCGGCACGCGCCGGTGGAAAGAGAGAGTGTAGTGCAGGAAAAGAAAGTAGACCGCGTGTAAAACGACCAGATAAAACACGCTATACGCGCCATATTGGAGCCATTTCCAGGCAGAAGCCCCCAGCCGATTCACGGCCCAATTGGAGGATGTGGCGACTAATGCCAACGTTAACAGGACGGCCGCCATGCCGATGATATTCGAAAGGCCAAACCCAGGTTCCAGCCGAGCCAGGCGATCTAATTCAGGAATGTACTCATATCCCAGAAAGCGCCACACATCCCAGCGCGCCCAACCGCGCCAGATGAGAAACGTATGCAGGAAGGCCATCAGGCCAAACCAAATGCCGGTTTCACGTCGCCAGGGGACCAGTTTACCTGCTGACGGCCACATTTTAGCCAATGGGCCAATGACCATCGTAAAAAAGAGCAGCAAAAAGCTGCTATCTCCCACCACGCGCCAGAAGCGCATTTCCGGGTCCCAATCCAGGCGGCCGAACCAAAACGGCAGCGTCAGGATAACTGTGATGAAGCCAACGATGAGATGCCGATAGAAGAGGTTATTTTTTTTCTTTCTCATCAAGCAGTTACTCCGAATGGATTCGCGCCGGATACCACTGCCCCATCAGCCACAGCGCCAGTAGCAGCGCCGCCATCGCCGCTAATTGCGCCTGGCGGATGCCGCCGGCCACCAGCACGCTGTCGCCGCGAAACGCTTCCAGGAAGAGGCGGCTGACGGCCGTCAAAGCCATGAACGCCAGAAACAAAAAGCCGGAAAAGGGGATGTCTTTCCGCATCCGCCACACCAGGAAGAAGACGGCCGTTGCCAGCAGTATCTCATAAACCTGCGTGGGGTGGCGGCTGGCGTCCCACAGATCAATGGCCCAGGGGAGATTGGTGGGCGCGCCAAAAGCGTCGCCGCTGGCTAAGTGCGCCAGACCAAAGCTGATGGCAAAAACCGCCAATCCTGGGGTCAGGATGTCCAGCGTGGGGCGCAGCGGTAGTTTTTTGCGGATGGCGTATGCGGCGGCGGTCAGCAGGGCGATGATCAGTCCGGCGCTGGCGTCAACTGTGTTGGTACTCAGGGCGACGATAGCCAGCGGGTCGGCCAGGTAGCTGTCCAGGTAACGGCCGACGTACCACAGCCGCGCGCCCAGGATGCCGCCTATCAGCGCCGCCATGATCAGCCCGTAGACGAGTTCGGGCGGCTGCTTTTGCCGCACCGCCTCTTTTTCAGACACGTTCAGGCCGATCCACAAGCCGGCCAGCAAAATCAGGCCAGGAACTTGAACGGCGACAGGGCCGAGTTGTAGGAGAGGGAACATGTAGGTGACTCCATTATCGGTGTTCAGTGTTCAGTGTTCGGTGTTTGGTATTCGGTGCGCCAATTTACTGCTGACTGAATACTGCCGACTGAATACTGCTGACTGAATACTGCCGACTGAATACTGTTGTCACGGCGCCTCCGCCAGCAAATCGGCAATTTTGCTCTGAATGAGCGACTCGCTCATCGGTCCACCGAGGACGACAGAGCGAATAATGCCTTTACGGTCAATGAAATAAGTGGAGGGTAGGGCGCGTAGTTGGTAGCGGCGGCTGACCGCGCCATCTCGATCCAGCAAGATGGGGAAGCTCAGGCCAAATTCCTGGGCAAAAGCGGCGGCGGCAGCTTCGCTGTCCTGAAACGTGCTGTTGACGGCCAGCACTTCCAATCCTTGTTCTTTGTTCGCCTGGTAGATGTTGTCAATGGCCGGCATCTCGGCGCGGCAGGGGGGACACCAGGAAGTCCATAGGTTGATCATGACCACCTGGCCGCGCAAATCAGAAAGGGTCATCTGGCCGCCGTCCAGGGTGTCCAGAGTGAAGTCGGGGGCGGGAAAGCCTTCGCGGGGGCTGGGAACCAAGCCGCCAGTGGTGGCTGTTGCCGGGGCCATGGAGAGCCAAATCCAGCCGCTGCCAATGATGACAGTCGCAAACAAAACGGCCGTCCAGCGGCGAGAATCATCCAGTAAATTGAGTAAAACTTGCATATGCTGAAGAATTGGGAGGGGGGAGTGATGTTTCCTCATATCACTCCCCCCTCATTCAATTAGTCCTCATCTCCGAAGGCCTGGCCGCTCAAGTAGCCTATGTATGCCGGAACCAGCGGCAGAACGCATGGCGATAAGAAGGAGAGCAGTCCGGCTAGAACTGCTATTAAGTAAGTGGGTGTGGTTGCCTGTCCTAGGGGGACATCCAAGAAAAACCCATTTTGCTGCGCCCAAATTGCGATTAATGTTAACTGATTAGTCACCAGCATCAAGCCGATGAGAATGAGGAAGATGCCGCTGGCGATTTTGATTTTTCGCATGTGCGGCTTTAAGCGGCGAACGGCCTTGACCGCCTTGTCCATGCCGAAGCCGATTAAAAGAAAGGGAATACCCAAACCCAATGCGTATCCACTGGCTAGAACCATGGCTTGATTAGACGAATCTGCGGCAAAGCCTAAAGTCAAGATAGCGCCCAAAGTCGTGCCCACACAAGGCGTCCAGCCGGCGGCAAAGACAATGCCCATCAAAATTGAAGATAGAGGGCTGTTCCCCTTTTTAGCCTGCCAATTAGGTCGCGTATCGTAGTTGAGCCAACGGATATTGAGGACGCCTAATGTGTACAAGCCAAAGATGATGACAATGACGCCACCGACGCGGGCTATGAGCAGCTTGTATTCGCCAAAAACCTGACCTAACAGGGTGGCGGCGCCGCCCCAACCAACGACGAAAATAAGTGAAAAACCTAGTACAAATAGAACAGCATGGAAAAAGGTAGCATAACGACGGCTTACAGAAGGAGCCGCCGCCAGCGTAGGAGCTGGCGTGTCGCTCATACGAGATGAACCTCCAGGGGGGGATAGGACAGAAAAGCGGGCAGGAGGTGATTGATGATAGCTGTCTCCAAGTCGGGCGACGGCCGTTGTGCTGGGTCATTGACCAGGGCAAATTGGGTGCGGCCGTCGCGGCTGTGCGCCGTCAGCGTGGCCGGAGGGCCGTCCTGGCCGTACACCAACAAGACAACCATCTGGCAGTCGCACAAGTCGGTGCCGTGGTGGGGGCAGCTACACTCAACGTGCGCCGCGCGGGCGGCGTTCAGGTCAAATGAGCGCATGACCTGGAAATCGGCCTGCTGCAAAATATCAATCGCTCTGGCAACAGCCTTATCGCCGCTGCCAGGTGTGGTAAACAAAGGTCGCGTCATCAATACATCACCTCTCTCCCCATTTTATACCTGCCGCCTGGTGATTATCCTAGCGTCGAATGTCGCATAAAGAGATAGGCCATTTGGCGGGGAGGCGAATGATTGACAATTCACAATTGACAATTGACAATTGGAGGATGGTTATAACTGTCGCTGTTCACGGCCGCACCCTTATTGACCAGGCTGCTTTGGCTGCCCTGGTTGCCTCTTTGCCAGGGTTGGCCGTTGTCCCGCTGACGGCCGTGCCGCCGCCCCAGGTTTTGCTTTGCCACGATGTCTTGCCGGAACATGCGCCGGAAACAGCTGTCCTCCGCCTGCTGGATGACCATCAAGACCTGACCCTCTCGCCGGCCGTCGCCGGGTTGTTTGCCGCCGACGAGACGCCAGCAACGTTGGGCGTCGCCATCCGCCAGGTGGCGCGTGAGGAACAGTACCTCAGCCCATCGGTGGCGTTAGCTTGGTTGAAGCAGAAACGAGGAGAAACGCCCCCTGTCGCCAATCTGGACAGCCTTACCCGGCGCGAACGGGAAATCCTGGCTTTGTTGGGGGAAGGATTGAGCAACAAAGTCATCGCCGCCCGGCTCTATCTTAGCGTGCGCACCATCGAGGGTCATGTCGCCAATTTATATGCCAAACTTGGCGTCCATTCCCGCACAGAAGCGGCGCTTATCGCCGTTCAGTCTGGCGCGTAGGTCGTTTGGCGGGTGCGGCAATAGGCCATTTTGCGGGTATCTTTATGTAAGCGTTGTGACAAACCCAGTTTGGTTGCGGCCTATAATCTAAATCAGTAGCCGTCACATCGCGCATTTCCCCACATATTCACGCGGCAATAAAATCCATCCCTTATCAAGGAGAATAACAAATGAGACGTTTTCGACTACCCATCATGGGCTTGCTTCTGGCTGCACTGACCATATTGGCGGCGACTGTGGCCGCCGACCCCGATCAAGCGTTGGAATATGAAATCAAGGCCAAAGACGGCCGTCTAATTCGAGAAGTTACCGGCGCTGTCACCGATGATATATTGGGCGTACCCGCCGCGCCGGTGGACTCATTCGTCTGGGACGGCGATGGCATTGTGCCCATCAACGGTTCCGTAAAATTGGAGATAGACCCCGTCGCCAACACCGGTTCCATCGTAGCTAATTGGACGGATGAGAATGGCAATTGGACTTTGCGGCAGACGGCATTCGCCCCACCGGGACATCCCACCGGTTTGGTTGTTGGCTCGGACGGCAACAGCACCGAGCTAATTGAGGACGATCCGGTGACGACGAACGTCTACCTGCACGGCAATACAACGGCCGGCGGCCCGGTTCTGCCCACCGTTTTTAACCTGCTAGCAACCTGGGGACCGGCGGAAGTAACGCTGAACGGCCAGCCGTTTGACAACCCGTATGATGGCCCGTCGCCGCTGTGGGCGGCGCACACGATGACGACGGTCGGCGTACGCAATGACGCTGGCGAGGTGCTGACGAAGGACGGCTCCATTTTCAACATGATGAACCTGGCCGATCGCGCCAATGGCGTGACCTATGATGACGAATTGGAATTCCACCTGGTCTTCCACGACGCCCCTGGCCCGGAGATGACCGACAATGTGCCGCCGCCGCTCTCCTTCTTCTACCACGTCACTTTCCAGGATGTAAAGATTAAAATTCGGGGCCGCGGCTAAATTTCAAGCGAACCCGGCTGATGATAGAAGGATGTCCGGCAGAGGCCGGGCGTCCTTTTTTTATACCTGCTCCGGCTTTGCCCCGGACTTGATCCGCCAGGAAAAACCCAACCCGCCACCGCCGGGTTGGGTTTTCGTATAGGCCAGGGGACGCCGATAACTCCTCCATTGGTCAGTCAACGTGCAATAATAGATTACCCGTACAGATGAATAGCGCCTGCCATAGTATATTTATCCTTGTCTTCATGAGCATTCGTTGAAAGGAGATGAAAATTATGGGTACTTTGCCAGTTAGTTTGCACATTAACAGATCAAAGCAGTTCTTGGTTTTCCCTGCTTTGCTTTTAACGGCGCAGACAGCAATCATCTTTGCCATTCTCTCCTTTGGCGTCAGGACAGGGGGCCACCCGATACCTCCCGTCGGCCTGGGTTTATCCGCCACCTCGATTCTCATTTCCGCCGCTTACCTGGCATACATTTATTTTTTATCGCCTGGTTTCAAGCCGCTTCAGGAGCTGACGGCGTTATTCTCTCCGGCAGTCGTCAGCCTGATGTTGGCAGCGGCGCTTTGGATGACTCCCTGGATGGGCGGCGCGCCATATGCCCCATTCAAGCCGGGTGCAGCAGATACAGTGTTATTTTGGAATTTGCTTTTTCTACTTTTGGGCGGCGTCATTGGCGTCGCCTACCATTCCTGGAAATTTCTCCTCCTTTGTTTACTGTTTCAATTAAGCCTTTATGTCAATTCATACAGCTTGCTTCATTGGTCTCTTTATCCATATTTGAATATCGTTGAAGCAATTTTAGGGATAAGACCTATGACGTTTTTGATGATAGTGGGAGGATACACGCTTGCGATCCTTGTTTTGCCCTGGCGTAAGCGGCACATCAAATTTCGGCCGAACTGGGCTTTTGCGGCGATAACCACCAATTTAACCGGGGGATGGATGGCGTATGCGCTATTGGCGGCGCTTCCCCAAAATGGCGAGTATCTCGGATGGCAGTCTGTCCCGTTAACCGTACCTGAAGGCGCCTGGAATTGGAGTTTCACCGCTGCTCAAATGCTCATCTTTGTCGCCATGATTGCGCCCGCGCTTGGGACGCTAATTATCATGGCCCGGAGATTGCGATAATGAACCTTGATGTCGTTGAACAAGATAAAAGCACACGCCCACGAATGAAAAGCCCTCTATTTTTGTTCTCAGTTGTTTACTTCGTTGGATTGGTCGTATTGATCATTCTGATTTATCTTGCTTCCCCCGGCCCGGCTTCTCAAGAGATTTTGGGCGTCAGTATGGGGCGTTCCGATGAGGAGTCTGGCGTTGTTCATTTGTCTGGACGCCGGCTTGATTGTGTTTCCACGGCCGAAAAACGGCCGTATACCACCCAGTGCATCGTAGATATTGCCGAAAAGCCATTGGTGATCTACATTCAACGAAACAGTATGCGCTTTAGCGATCAATTGCCCGGCATTTGCGAAGCATTTTATGATGGTCAAAATTGGCCCTGTCAAATCAGTTTTGCAAATGCGTCTTGGTTTGCCTATCTGGAACGTCCTTTGGGACTGGAAAAGACCCAAATGAATACGTTGCGCCAACGTTACTTCATCGAAAATTTACCAGAAGATTATTTTATTTTAGGCAGCTTGCTGGTGACGATATTGACGACGCTTATTGTTGTTGCCAATCTCATCGTCTGGCGTTGGCCTAAAACGAATCATAAGACCACCCTCGTCTTTCCTGCGCTTTTCGGGGGAGGGGTAACATTTGCCATCACTTTTTTCTTCATGATTTGGCTGACACGCGGTTTTTGGGATTAGGCTGATTTCGATCCCTGGCTGTTCTGTGCAATTGGTTTTGTGCCTGAGACGATACGCCATAGACCACCGGCCATCCTTTCTTGCTCAAATTCGACGGCCGTCCCCATCAACGGCTCCCACCATCTCCGGCTAATGTCGCTGGCCGCCACACGATTGACAAACTGGGTGAAAAGATTCCGGCGCGGCGTGTACCAATCCATGATGGCGTAACGGCCGTTCCCCGCCAACATTTCCCACGTCCGAACAAACACCGCTTCCCATTCCGGCGCTACCGAAAAACCGAGGGTACACACCACCCGATCCAGGCGTAAATTGGCCTGACCGCTGGCTTCACGCAGCATCGCCGGCGACAGCGCGCGGGCGTCGGCGTGAAGCAGATGCACATTGCCCCAGCCGTTTTTCTCAACTTTGCGCCGCGCCTGTGCCAGCATCCCCTTTGAATAATCCGTGCCGATCAGCGTGCCTGTTGGGCCGATGCCTTCCAGGGTAAAGCGGAAATTCTGACCGGTGCCGCAAGCCACGTCCAACACTGTTTGCCCCGGCTCCAGGCGCAACTGCTGCATCGTTCGCTGTCGGGCGCGGTTGTACGAACCCAGGATAAACGGGTCGTAGAGCGGCGCAATCCGGTCATACCAGCGCGTTGGGTTTTCTTTTGTCATCGTAACACCTCATGGATATTGTAAGCTGATTAGGGTGTCGGGGCGACGGCCGTTTGGCCTGGGTACCCATGAAATCAAGTAATTTTACCTGGTTAGATCAGGTAAGTTTGCGCTTCCACGACGGCCGTTTCCCCGCTATCCTGTCAATATCAACAACCCTCTTCAAAAACAAGGAGGTGAG
>JAJRVV010000080.1 GCA_024277135.1 Chloroflexota bacterium
GATTCAGCGACTCTAGCAGGCTGTCGGAGAATGATTTAATGGATACACGGATGATACGGATCTAACGGAGTTACACGGATTTTCCCTTATTTTATCCGTGAAAATCCGTCCAATCCGTTCTATCCGTGTTGCTATTTCGACTCTTCCGACAAGCTGCTAGGCGGAAACGATTCGACTAACTCCTACTATAACACAAACCCTTCCTGTTTAAGACGTAATCAGATAATTTTTTAAGCTTGGGATTATCCCCCCACCGAATTCTCATCAAACATACCCCACCGCTCCCCCCCGCCGATTATCCCCGGCCGCCGCCAAACGGCCATCCGGCGGGCGGGAGACGCTGTGCGCCCCGCCAAAATAGATGCTCCGCGTCGGCCAGCGGTTGACGGGATAGCCCAGGTTTTCTAGTTCGGAAACGGCCGTCTCGTCATACCCGGCTTCGCATTGCAGCGCCCCGTTTTCCAGGTGGATGCGGGCGCTGTTCACGGCATCGTCCAACATCATGCCAAAATCCAGCAAATTACTCAACACCTGCAAAATGGCGCTGCGAATGCGGATGCTGCCGCCGCTGCCCAACACCAGCCGGGTTCTGCCGTCCAGCAACACAATCACCGGCGTCATCATGGTGGGAATGCGCTGGCCGGCGGGGCGGCTGTGAAAACCGAGCGGGTGCAGGTCGGCCTCGCCCATGATGTTGTTGGGGATGTAGCCGGTTCCGGGCACGATGTAGCCGGCCGATTCGCCCGCCGTCGTCGTCAAGCTCACCGCCAGCCCGTCGCCGTCAATGACGCTGAGATGGCTGGTGTTGGCCGGGCCAGGGGGTTCGGATACGGCCATACCCGCATAACGGCCGTGCCATCGCTGCCTCACCTCTGCCACATACGGCTGCACAAACGCATCGCTCAAAAATTGGGCGACTGTTTCGGCGGCAGCCCCATTTTGGCTGGCGGCGTCCCAACGGGCGCGGGCGCGGGTGGTAGCTGCCATCACCTCAAACAACAGCCGCAAATGGGCCGCCGAGCCATGCCGCAGGCGCCCCACCTCAAAATGGGCCAGCAGCTTGAGCGTGAAGGCGGTCAGCACGCCGCCGTTGGAACTGAGCGGCGGCAACAGAATCTCGAATTGGCGGTAAGGCAGGCGGATGGATTGAGAGGTGAGCGCCTGGTATTGGGCCAAATCTGCGGTGGTGAGCAAACCCCCATTTTCGCTTTGATCAACCAGGATGGCTTGCGCCAGACGGCCGTGCCGGGCCACGCTTTCTCCCTCTGCCGCCAATGCCGTCAATGTCTCCTCCAGATGGGGGATGAAAAACCGTTGACCCGGTTGAATCATACGGCCGTCCCGTAAAAAAACAGCCCGCATCCCCTCGGTATGGGTGTACAAAGGGGCCAGCAGATCACACGTATCGGCTTGGAACGTGGACAATCGCACCCCGTTCCGCGCCAGCCGGATGGCCGGTTCCAGCAGTTTTGCCAGAGGCAGACGGCCGTGATCTGCCGCCATCCGGCACAGGCCAAAAATGTTTCCCGGAACCGCCACCGACGCCCGTCCCAGGAAAAAGTCTTGCGTCGTGGCTCCAAAATCAATCATCACCTGCTCAAAATCAAGGGGGGATGGACGGCCGTCACGTCCCAAACCGGGAGCGTTGCTGAAAAAGTCATACACCAGCGAATGGCCGGTTTGCGGGTTGTACAAATGGGCGATGCCGCTGCCGCCCAGATGCACCACGCCGATTTCGGCGATGAACGAGGCGAAGGCGGCGGCCACGGCCGCATCCACCGCATTGCCCCCCTGGTCTAACATCTCCGCGCCAGCTTTGACAGTTTCCGCATCGCCGGCCGCAATCACTCCGGGCATACTAGCCTCCAGTATTCAGTAGATCCAAAATCTGCCACGAATTGCACAAATTTCACGAATTAAGAACGTGTTTTTCGTGTAATTCGTGGCATTCGTGGCGAAAATCTTGATCTACTGATTCAGTATTCAGTCTACAAACAAGAAACATATTTCTGGACGGCAACTAAACCATCTTCAGCAACGTAGTTTACCTAGCCGCCGACCATTTGCCGAATCGGTTGACGGCAAATTCCATTTGGCGCACAATGATTTGGGAAGTGACTGAAGTGGGAAGTGACTAAAGTGGGTGTGTGATGGATGAATTACGTGATATTTTACCGTTGTTGGTTCCGTTGTTGGTGATTCAGCTTTTATTAGTGATTGCGGCGTTGGTGGATTTGGCGCGGCGGCAGCGGACGCGCGGCCCTAAGTGGGCGTGGGCGCTCGTCATTCTGTTCGTCAACCTGATTGGCCCCATCATCTACTTTTTGGCCGCCCGCGAGGACGAATGACGCATGACACAGGCTGCTATCCGTTGTGAAAACTTGAGCCGCCGGTATGGCCCGGTGCGGGCATTACGGCCGCTCAACTTGTCAGTGCCGGCCGGGTCACTGTTTGGCTTTTTGGGGCGGAACGGAGCCGGCAAAACGACCGCCATCCGCCTGCTGACCGGGCTGGCCCACCCCACCAGCGGCCGCGCCTGGGTCAACGGCCGGGAAACGACGAATGGGGATGGGACAGCCGCCGTCCAATTTGGCTATCTGCCCCAGGAACCGGCGTTTTACAACTGGATGACGCCGGTGGAGTTTCTCGATTACGTGGGGCAGTTGTTCCGGCTGGAGACGGCCGCGCGCCGCCAACGTATCCCCGAACTGCTGGGCCTGGTTGGGTTAGAAAAGACAGCCAAACGGCGGGTTGGCGGTTTTTCCGGCGGCATGAAGCAGCGGTTGGGGCTGGCGCAAGCGCTCATCCATCGCCCGCCCGTCCTCATTTTGGACGAGCCGATGGCGGGGATGGACCCGGCCGGGCGGCGGGATGTGATTGATCTGCTGGACTCGCTGCGCGGTCAGGTGACGGTCTTTTTGTCCAGCCACATTTTGGCAGACGTGGATCGGGTATGCGACACCATCGGCATCATTCACGAAGGGGAACTGCTGCTGGTGGCCGGGCGGGAAGAACTGCTGGCCCGGTATGCAGCCAATGCGGTTGAGTTGGAATTTGCCCGCGATAGCCAGCCCCAACTGGCCGATTTTGCCCAGGTAGTACACCAACAACCCTGGGCGGCGGGCACGGCCGTCGAGAATGATCAGTTACGCATCACGGTGACGGATACGGCCGTCGCCCGCGAGGCGCTGCTGCCGCTTATCGTGGCGCATGGCTTGCTGCTGAACAAGTATGAATGGGCACGGCCGTCGTTGGAAGATGTGTTTTTGGCGATTAGCGACTCGTAGGGGCGGGATGACGCGGAATAGCCTTTGCTGAACGATGCATCTCGTCACCGCGTCATCTCGCCCTTTTGCCCGTGAACGGGGCGAGGGCGAGATAGGCGGGAGAAAATGCCGTTTGTTTAGCCAAGATTGTTCCCGCCTATCCCGCCCCTACGACATCATAATGTTCTGAAAATCAGGAATTTTTCGATGACCTTGTTTTTGTATGTGATTTCGATTGGGTTGATGATTTTGCTGCCGGTGGGGCTGGCTGCTCTCATCCGGCGGCGGCTGGCTGTGCCCTGGTGGCTGTTTTGCGTAGGGATGCTGACGTTTGTCGGCTCACAAATTTATCATTTACCTTTGAATGATTGGTTGACCGACCTGGGCTTGATTGGCGAAGTGTCCATGGATGCGCCGGATTTACTGGTTACGGCCATCATCCTCGGTTTGTCGGCCGGGTTAAGCGAGTCGGCGGCGCGGGCGGCGGGATACTGGCTGTTGTTCCGCCGGCGGCAGGCGCAAAATCGAGCCGACGCGCTCATGGTCGGTCTGGGACACGGCGGCATCGAAGCCATGTTTTTCGGCGGGGTGTTGACGGCCGTCTCCGTCACCTCACTGTTAGCGCTGCAAAACGGCGATCTGGCCGCGCTCAACCTATCCGGCGCGGAGATGGCGGCGCTGACGCGGCAGTTAGCGTTGTTTAGCGGCAGTCCGGCGCTGGCTTTTTTGCCTTTACTGGAACGACTCCTCGCCATGATCTTGCACGTTGTCCTTTCTCTGTTGATTTGGCGCGCTTTCAAGGAGCGAAATCCGGCCTATTTTGTGGCGGGGGCGCTGTACCATGCGCTGGTGGATGGCACGGCCGTTTACGCCAGCCAATTCATCGAAAACGTTTGGGCATTAGAAGGGGTGGTGGCGCTGTTGGCGGTTCCCGGCCTGGTTTATTTGTGGCGGATGTGGCCGGATGGGCCGGTGCGGGCGGCGCGGCCGTGGGCGGATGAGTGGGCGCTGTTTTTGACGGCTGTGCGCAAAGAGTTGATGCAGCTATGGCGCGCGAAGCGCGTGTTGGTGGTGACGGCCGTCTTTTTGTTGTTTGGATTGGCCTCGCCCCTAGTCGCCAAATTCACGCCGGAACTGCTAAAAAGCATCGAAGGCGCGGAGCAGCTCGCCGACCTGATCCCCACGCCAACCCAGGCGGATTCTCTGGCCCAGTACGTCAAAAACATCACTCAATTCGGCTTTATCATCGCCATCTTGTTAGGGATGGGAAGCGTGGCCGGGGAGCGGCAGCGGGGAACGGCGGCCATGGTGTTGAGCAAGCCTTTGCCGCGCTGGGCGTTTGTCCTCAGCAAGTTCACCGCCCAATCGCTGGTGTATGCCGCCGCTTTTTTGTTGGCGGGGCTGGCCGCGTTTTACTATACCAGCATCCTGTTTGAGCCGTTCCGGTTGGGGCCGTTTTTGCTGGGGAATGGGCTGCTGCTGGTCTGGTTGTGGGTGTTTACGGCCGTCACCCTGTTGGGCAGCGCCCTGGGCAAAGGCATTGGCGGGGCGGCGGGTATCGCGCTGGCCGGGTCAGTGCTTCTATTGATGGCCGGCGCGCTGCCACAGTGGGGGCAACTGGCGCCGTCCGGTCTGGTGGCCTGGGCCAGCCAGTTGGGGTTGGGTGGGCCTGTTGCAGCTAATGGCGGCGCGTTGGCCGCCAACTTCATGCTGATTGTGTTGCTGTTGGTGACGGCCGTCGCTCTTTTTGAACAAACAGAAATCTGAGGGGTTGCAGGTTTGCCAGTTTGCAGGTATATAACCGTCACTTGTAACTTGCATACCTGCACCCAAAAAGGACGGAGAATGGAACCCCCACTGTTTGTATTTTTGCAACGTTATCTCGAAGAAAACCTACCGCGTTATCTGCACATGCTGGAAACGATGGTGGGCATCAACAGCTTCACCGCGAATCCCGATGGCGTCAACCATTTGGGCCAAGTGACGGCCAATTTGTTTGCTCAGTTGGAATTTGAGGCGGAGTACGTGCCAGCGGAAAATGGGGCGTACGGCCGTCACCTCATCCTCACCCGCCCCGGCCATACGGACAAAACCATCGGTCTCGTCTCCCACCTGGACACCGTCTTTCCCCCCGAAGAAGAAGCGCGCAATGACTTTCACTGGCGTCCAGAGGGAGCGCGCATCTACGGCCCGGGCACAGTGGACATCAAAGGGGGCACGGCGCTGATTTACATGATGCTCGACGCCTTGCGCATGGAAGCCCCCGAAGAATTTGCCGCCGCCAATTGGATGATTCTGCTTGACGCCGCGGAAGAAGCTATCGCCAATGATTTTGGCGATTTATGCCGGGAACGGTTGGCGGGCGCTCTGGCCTGTCTCGTCTTTGAGGGCGGACACAAACAAGACAACACATTTCAACTGGTGCGCGCCCGCAAAGGGATGGCGATTTGCCGGATTGAAGTGACGGGGCGAGCGGCGCACGCGGGCAGTTCCCATGAACAGGGGGCCAACGCCATCTTGCAGTTGGCCGACATCATCACCCGGCTGGCCGACCTGACCGATTATGATCGGCAAGTGACGGTGAATGTGGGCGTGGTATCCGGCGGCACTGTCACCAATCGTGTGCCGCATCAGGCTGTCGCCCGGCTGGAAATGCGCGCTTTTGATGATCAGGTGTACGCCGAAATCCTGGCTAAAATCCGGGAAATGACAAAGCTGGCGACCGTCCGCAGCGCAGCCGATGGATTTCCCTGCCAGGTATCACTCATCATCGAACAGGAGACGAAGCCGTGGCCGAAAAACGAAGCCACGGATCGGTTGCTGGCGATCTGGCAAGGGGCGGCGGAAAGGCTCAATCTACGGGTGGAGCCGGAGGAACGGGGCGGTTTGAGCGACGGCAACAATACCTGGTATACCGTGCCCACGTTGGACGGCCTGGGTGTGGCCGGCGGCAATTCGCACTGCTCGGAGCGGAGTGAGGACGGTACGAAGGATCAGGAGTACTGTGTGGTGTCGTCGTTTGTGCCCAAAGCGGTTTTGAATGCGACGGCCGTACTTGATTTGTTGGCTGATGAGTAAATGGAGTTTGGGCAATGACAAAATGGGCGGGGAATAGACAAATGATCAGTGGGATTGTTATTTTTCTAGGCATCATGGCGTTGGCGGCGGGGTTGCGGCTGTGGCAAATGGCGGCGTCGGCGCGGGATTCGCTGCTGTACCCGCCGCGCCTGCCGCTGACGGAATCGCCGGCCGATTTTGGCCTGGACGCCTGGGAGCCGGTGTCCCTCACCGCCGCCGATGGCGTGTCCATCGCCGGTTGGTTTGTGCCGCCGGATGAGGGCGGGGCGACGCTGGTGATGGTGCATGGGTTTAGCGCCAATCGGGCCAAAATGTTGGCGGAAACGGCCGTGCTGGCCCAACATGGTTACGGTGCTTTGCTGATTGATTTACGCAATCATGGCGATAGCGGCGGCGAGGTAACAACCTGGGGGTATGACGAGTGGCTGGATGTACAGACGGCCGTCCAATACCTCCTCAACCACCCCCATGTCAACTCGGACAAAATCGGGTTGATGGGCAAATCAATGGGCAGCGCCGCCCTCCTCATCGCCGCCAGCCGCATCCCGGAAGTGAAAGCGGTGGTGGCTATGAGCGCGTATGCCGGATTCCCCGACAATCTACCCTCGCTGACAATGCGGATTGGAGAGCGGCCGGAGTGGTTGTCACCGCTGGTGTTGCAGCAAATGGAATGGAAGACGGGACGGCCGTTGGCCCAAGTCCGCCCCGTCGCTGAAATCGGTAACTATCAGGGGGCCATCTTATTCATGCACGGGGCCAATGATTTACTGGTGGCTCCCGAACATTCGCAAACCTTGTTCGCCGCTGCCAACGAACCGAAATTCCTGTATCTGGCGGCTGAGGCCGAACATATTGACATCATGGCCTCTGATCCGGCTGAATTTGAAAACCAACTGATACCATTTCTTGATACATATCTGAAGGGTGATTGATGGATTGGAAAAATTTATTGGACGATTGCGTAGATTTCAGCCGACGGTTGGTGCAAACGCCGAGTATGCCTCACGAGGAAGCGGCCATCGCGGCGCTGGCGGTGGCGGAGATGCGGCGGCTGGGGTTTGATGAGGTGTGGCTGGATGAGGTGGGGAATGTAAACGGCCGTGTTCACGGACAGGATCGCAGTTTGGGCGCCATCGTTCTTAACAGCCACCTGGATCATGTGGACCCTGGCGATTTGGATTTGTGGCCGGTTCCGCCCTTTGCCGGCGAGATTGTGGACGGCCGTCTGGCGGGTCGCGGTTCGGCCGACATCAAAGGGCCGATGGCGGTGCAAATCTACAGCATGGCGGCGCTGCTTGGCGTTGGGGAACGGCCGCGCCGGGATGTGGTTTTCTCCGGCGTGGTGCAGGAAGAGATCGGCGGCGCAGGAGCCGTCCATTGGGCGGAGAACGTGGATTATCCGGTGGGCCTCATTGTCCTGGGCGAACCGTCGGACAACAACATCGCTTTGGGACACCGGGGGATTGCGCAGATGTGGCTGACGTTTCACGGCCGTTCCGCCCACGCCAGCGTGCCACACAAAGGTGAAAACCCCAACTTCGCCCTGGCCGACTTTTTGCAGAAGCTGGCAGCGGCCAAACCCAGCCTGTCCAGCCATCCTTTGCTGGGCCAGACCACCGTCTCGCCTACCATCATCGAAGTGGACACGCACAGCCCCAACGTCACCCCAGCCTGGACGCGGGTACTGCTCGATTTTCGCACCGCCAGCGAAAGCGGCAACAGCCTGCAAGCCCTGGTACACCAATGGGCCGGGGATTGGCCGCACGCCATCACCAATGCCTGGGGCGCGCCGCCGCCGCCGTTCGCCGATTCGGACGAGATGATTTACGGTTATTACACGCCGCCGGAGAGCGAGGCGGTGCAGAAGGCGCGGGCGGCCATCACCCAGGGCATGGGGCGGGAACCGGAGTTGATGCGATATGGATTTGCTACAGACGGCCGTCATTTTGTCCCCCTAAACGTCCCCATCATCGGCTACTCCCCGGCCGAAGAAGAGCAGGCGCATATTGCCGGAGAGAGCATTTCCATTACCAAAATGGAAGAGGCTCTGCGCGGGCACGTTGAACTGTTGCGACAATTTTAAGAATCGTCAAGAAACGACACACCACGATTGACTGCAAGACGTGCCTGCATTATACTGTCATTAGTGCAGGCATTTTATTTTGTGAGGTGACGCCTTGAAACAGTTAACGATTCGCGGCGTGAAAGATGAATTACATACGGCATTGAAAGTGGAAGCTGCCCGACGCGGTTTAAGCGTCAACAAGGCTGTATTGGCGTTGCTGCAAGAAAAAGTCGGTTTGAGCAATGGGTTCCAGGGCAAACAGCCGGTTTTCGATGATTTGGATTACCTGGCTGGTACCTGGACAGAAGAAGAGGCGGCTGAATTTCAAAACGAACTAACTGCCCAACGGAGCATTGACGCGGAGATGTGGTCTTGACGGCATTGATGTTGGATACGTCGGCTTACACCGCCTTCAAGCGAGGACGGCCGTCTGCCGTTGTTCCAATCAGTCAAGCCCAAATGATTCTGCTGCCAGCAGTTGTCATGGGGGAATTGTTGGCCGGATTTGAGATCGGCAGCCGCCGCCAACAGAACCGGGATGAGTTGGACGCTTTCTGGCAAAGTAGCCGGGTACGTCTGGTGGAAATCACAGATCAAACCAGCGAACGATACGCTTTGATTTATGCTTTCTTGCGCCGGAACGGCCGTCCCATTCCCACCAATGATCTTTGGATTGCGGCGTCGGCCATGGAACACAGCGCCCGGTTATTGACAGCCGATTCCCATTTTCTCAATTTACCACAAATTTTGGTCACATTTCTTGACTCTCCAGTGTAACCCCTCCCGGATTTTCCCCCAAAACAGCAAAATTCACGGTATAATCTGATTCTCTATCAGGCATGGTGGCAGGCGGCCACCTCGAAAAATGAGATAAGATGACCGACGCAATTGTGGCTGAAAATTTGACTTACAGCTATGGGGACTTGCTGGCTGTGGATCAGATCAGCTTTCATGTGGCGGCAGGAGAAATTTTAGGGTTCCTGGGGCCAAATGGGGCCGGAAAATCAACCACGGTCAAAATGCTGACCGGGCAGATTCAGCCCAAAGCAGGGCGAGCCACGCTGCTGGGGCTGGATGTGGTCAAAAAGCCGAAGCAGGTGCAGGCGCAAATCGGCGTCTGCTTTGAACTGACGAATTTATACGAACAGATGAGCGGGGCAGAAAACCTCAAATTGTTTGCCCGCTTGTTTGGCGTGAAGAATTTTGATGCGGCCGCTTTGTTAAAACGGGTGGGGCTGGGCGGCCGGGGCCAAGACCGGGTTGACACTTATTCCAAAGGGATGAAACAGCGGCTCATGGTGGCGCGGGCGCTGGTTAATGAACCCAAGATTCTATTCCTGGATGAGCCCACCGAGGGATTGGACCCGGCTTCCTCGACGGCGATTCGGAATATCATTCAGGAAGAGCGTGACCGGGGATCGACCATCTTTCTGACCACGCATGACATGATGGAAGCGGATAAATTGTCGGATCGGGTGGCGTTTATTGACCAGGGCAAAATCGTGGCGTTGGACGCGCCGCGCAACTTAAAACAGCAGTATGGCAAGCGCATGGTTTTGGCGGAAGTGGCGGCAGCCGGTGGCGGCCTGGAATCGCGGGAAATTATCCTGGATCGGGAAGATACGGCCGTCGAGATTGAAAAACTGTTCGCCAACGAAAAAGTCATCACCCTGCACAGCGAAGAGGCCACATTGGAAGACATCTTCATGCGCATCACCGGGCGAGGGCTAACTTGATGAACTGGCAAATCATCAGCGCCCTGGTCATCAAAGACCTCACCCTCTTCTTCAAAAACCAGTTCTTCGCTTTCGTCACTGTGCTGAGTGTGGTCGCCTACGCTGGGATTTACTTTATCATGCCGGACATAGTGGATGAAACGCTGGAACTGGCGCTCTTTGCCCCCTCCCTGCCCATCGCTATCACCAATGAATTGCAGGTGGACGGGTTGGCGCTACAGTAGTTTGACTCGGAAGCGGCGCTCAAAGAAGCCGTGATAGAAAAGGAATACCAGGTGGGGATCGCTTTGCCGGATGATTTCATGCAAAAGCTGGTTGCCGAGGAAAAACCGCAGGTACACATTTATCTGACGGCAGATGTGCCGCCGGAGTTTCGGGAGGTGTATGCGCTGTTGATTGAGGAGTTGTCCTTCTTGTTGAGCGGACGGCCGTTACGCATTGACGCCAACGAAGAAATCCTGGGCGTAGACCGAGCCGGCAACCAAATCCCGCCCCGCGACCGGATGCTGCCCCTCTTTGCCATCTTCATCCTCATGACCGAAACCCTGGGCCTGGCCAGCCTCATCAGCGCCGAAGTGGAAACCGGGACGCTGCACGCCTTGCTGGTCACACCGATGCGCATGGAAGGGCTGTTTACCGCCAAAGCGGTGACGGGGGTGGGACTGGCTTTTGGGCAGGCGGCCGTACTCATGGCCGTCACCGGCGGCTTGAAAGAGCAGCCCGTCCTCATGCTCATCGCCCTGCTACTCGGCTCTCTGCTGGCTACCGGCGTTGGTTTTTTGATGGCTTCGGTCGCCAAAGATATGATGTCCGTCATGGGCTGGGGCGTGTTGGTCATGATCACGCTGTCCATCCCCTCCTTCAATGTGCTGCTGCCCGGTTTAACCTCCGACTGGGTCCATATCATCCCATCCTACTACCTGGTGGACACCGTGCATCAGGTGGCAAATTTTAACGCCGGTTGGGGAGATGTGGCCGGGAATCTACTCATTTTGCTGGCTTTTGCCCTGGCCTTTTTGGGACTAGGCATTCTCGTCTTGCGGAGGAAATTCCGATGAACCTCAGGCATCCTCCCGGAGGTTCACGAGAAGTTAGCTGATTTTTAGAAGCCAACCTCCGGGAGGGTTAGTAGTTAGGAAATTCCAATGAATCTCAGACGTATTTTCATCTTGTTGGGTAAAGAAATCCTGCGCGGTTCCAACGGCTTTCTCATCATCTTTGCCATCGTCATTCCATTCGCCATCACTCTGCTCATCAGCTTGTTGTTTGGCTCTTTCTTTTCCGGCAAGGCCAAATTGGGCATTGTGGATGATGGCAGTTCGGCGCTGGTAACATTGGCGCATGAGCGGGAATCGCTCATCGTCAAGGATTACGAGACAACGGCCGCTCTGCGCGAAGCTGTGGCCGCCGGGGCGGTGGACATGGGCGTAGCCCTGCCCGCTGCGTTTGACGCCCAGGTGATGGGCGGCGCAGAAATTGAATTAACCGCTTTCCTTTGGGGCGAAAGCGAGCTGAAAGACCGGGCGGTTTTGGGCGCGTCGCTGGCGGTGATGATACGGCAGATGGCCGGGCAGGAAGCGCCGGTGGAGATTGTGACGACGACGTTGGGAGATACGGCCGTGCTGCCCTGGGAAGACCGGCTCATGCCCTTCATCGTCCTCATGACCGTGCTAATGGGCGGCATCATGGTTCCTGCCACCTCGCTGGTGGACGAAAAGCAAAAACGCACCCTCACCGCGCTGACGACCACGCCGGTCGGCCTGGGCGAAGTCTTCATTGCCAAAGCGGGCCTGGGCGTCATCCTCAGCATGGTGATGGGCATCGCCATTTTGCTGTTGAACAACGCCTTCGGCGCCCAGCCCCTGCTGCTGTTGCTGGTTTTGCTGATGGGGGCGGTGATGGCGGCTATCGTTGGCATTTTGCTGGGCGCATTTCTTAAGGACATCAACAGCCTGTTTGCCACCATCAAAGGGTTAGGTTTGTTCCTGTACGCGCCGGCCATTATCTACATGTTTCCGGCCGTGCCGCAGTGGATCGGCAAATTGTTCCCTACCTACTATATGATCCAGCCGGTGGTCGAAATCACGCAGCAAAGCGGCACGTTCCGCGATGTGGCTCCGGAATTAGGGGTTTTGCTGGCGGAGATTGTGATTTTGATTGGGGTAGTGGCGGCTCTCATCCAACGCACCCGCCATCAGGAAATTGTGGGGCTGAATACGGCCTGATTGCCCTATTTGTGTAATGGTCAAGAGTTAGTCATAATTTGGGTTTACGAACGGCTTGTCAGAAGCCGGAGCCTGGAGGTCCCCCTGCATTCTCCTCGTAGGCAGGTCGCCCTAGCCTGCCAGCGAATTAATGGTTCAGTTTAGTTGGTTATGTCCTTTGCAAATTTTGACAACGAATGGGGGAAGGAACGAATGGTTTTGTAGAGAGGATTCGTTCGTTCTCAAATTCGTTATCATGCCGATTTATAAAGCAGAAACCCGGCTGTTTTGAACCATGCCATAAATGCCTATACAGCAGGTGTTTTAAGTTTCAGTAGATCCAAAATCTGCCACGAATTGCACAAATTTCACGAATTAAGAACGTGTTTTTCGTGGCATTCGTGGCATTCGTGGCGAAAATCTTGATCTACTGAGTTTAGATGAAATTGCCGTATCATCTCAACAAACTGGGGTAAGAGGAGTTCGCATCCTCAGATGCGAAGGAGTAGACCTCATTGACGATGACCCGAAATTACAGCGCGAAATCTTCCAGCTATTGGATTTAAATGTTGTCATTGACGAAATAGAAGACGTTCAGGTTGTTGATGTTCGGTGTGTTCTAGGTCAGTCTCGTTTACAGGCGAACGTCGGAACTGGCTCATGTACAAATCGTAGTAAAAGCCTCTGGCCGCCAGCAGCGATTGGTGCGTGCCCCGTTCGATGATTTGGCCCTGATCCAAGACCAAGACCTGATCGGCATGGCGAATGGTGCTCAGCCGGTGGGCGATGACGAAGCTGGTGCGCCCGGCCAGCATTTGGTCCAGCGCCGCCTGAATTTGTCGCTCGGTGCGGGTGTCCACCGACGAAGTGGCCTCGTCCAGAATGAGGATGCGCGGGTCGGTGAGGGCCACGCGGGCGATGGCTAACAACTGCCGCTGTCCCTGGCTCAAGCCGGAACCGCGTTCGCCCAACACCGTCTTATATCCTTCCGGCAATTTTTTGATGAACTCATGCGCCCGCGCCAGTTTAGCCGCCTCGATCACTTCTGCATCGGTGGCGTCGGGACGGCCGTAGCGCACATTATTCATCACCGTGTCACTGAACAGGAACGTGTCTTGCAAGACGATGCCCATCTGGTTGCGCAGGCTGGATCGGGTGACATCGCGCGCGTCACGGCCGTCCACCAACACCTGTCCCTGCGTCACATCCCAAAAGCGGGGCAGCAGGTTGATGATGGTGGTTTTGCCGGCGCCGGTGGGGCCGACGATGGCTACCGTCTGGCCCGGCTCCGCTTCCAACGAAATCCCTTTCAGCACCGGTTCGCCGGGGTTGTATTCAGCCCACACATCTAGGAACTGAACCCGGCCGTCAATTTGCGGCATATTCTCCGCATCCGGCTTATCCTGCACATCCGGGTACTCATCCAGCAAGCCAAAAACCCGCTCCGCACCAGCCACCGCGCTCTGGATATTCGTCCACAGCACCGAGATTTGCTGTACCGGCCGGTTAAACTGCTGGGTATAGCCGATAAAGGTGATGATCAACCCCAGCGAAATCGTGGTGCCCATTAAATCCTGGCCGTTGATCACATAAAAACCGCCAATCCCGGCTACAACCGCCAACGAGATGTAGCTCAACGCCTCCAATGTCGGCGCTAAGGCGCTGGTGAAGGCTTGCGCCCGGATGTTGGCGTCCCGATTGGCGGCGTTGCTCACCTGGAACTGCTGGATATTCTCGTCCTCCCGGCTGAACGCCTGCACTTCGCGCACCGATGAAATGCTCTCTTGCAAGTCGGCGTTCACGGCGCCGATTTCCTGCCGGGCGCGGCGGAACGCTTTACGCGCCTGGTTGGAAAACCAGCGGGTGGCGATGAACATCAGCGGCAGCGTCACCAAGCTGATGAGGGCGAAGGGGATGCTTTTGCTGAGCATGGTGTACACGATCCACACGATCAACAAAAGGCCCTGTACCACGCTGACCAGGCCAAATCCCATGATTTGCTGCAAGGTGTCCATGTCATTGGTGAAACGGCTCATCACATCACCGGCTTCATGTTTGGTGAAGTAGCCCAGCGACAGCCGGTGAACGTGTTGGAAAACTTCGGCGCGCAAATCGCGCAACACGTGGAAACCGGCCCAGCTCATCAAAAAGAATTGGATGCCGCTGACGATGGCGTTGCCCAGATACAATCCGGCGATGAGCAAAATCAGCAGCCCCAGACCACGCGCCGCATCGGCCGCCGAGGCGTTGAGGTCGGGTTGGGTGTACCAACAGTTGTTGACGGCCGCGTCGGTTTCGCCCATGACGCCGGATAGCAATTCAGCGGGGATGTCGCCCAGTTTGCCGCCAAATTCAGTGACGGCCGTGGTCGGGCTGAGATAACAATCCACCGCCTGCCCCGTCAGGTCAGGGATGAGTACTTGCATGTAAGTGCCGGCGAAGACCAGCACGGCCGCGACCAGCAAGGCCAGGCCATACGGCCGGAAGTAGCTGCCCAAACGTTTGAGCGTTACGCCCACGCTTTGGGCTTTGCGGGCTTCTACGCCCAGCATCGCATCACGATGTCCCATCATAATTGTTCTATCCTTCTCTAGGACATCCGATTTCTTTAAGGAATCGGATGTCTGCTTTACGCCAGCGCCACGTCGTCGGCTAACTGGGAATGGTAAATTTCGGCATAAATCGGGCGGCGTTCCATCAATTCCTCATGCACGCCCCGATCCACGATGCGCCCCTTGTCCAGCACCAAAATCTGGTCGGCGTTGAGCACGGTGCTGATGCGTTGGGCGATGACAAAGCTGGTGCGCCCCGCCATCAATTCATCCAGCGCTTTTTGAATCTGGTATTCGGTGTTCAAGTCCACGCTGCTGGTGGAATCGTCCAGGATGAGGATGCGCGGGTTCATCAGCAGGGCGCGGGCGATGGCGATGCGCTGTTTTTGGCCGCCGCTGAGGGTGGAGCCGCGTTCGCCAACGGCCGTGTCGTACCCTTCCGGGAATTCCATGATGAAGTCGTGGGCGGCGGCGGCTTTGGCGGCGGCGATGATGTCCGCGTCGTTGGCGTCGGGACGGCCGAAGGCGATGTTTTCGCGGATGGAGCCGCCGAACAGGGTGGTTTCTTGCAGGACGATGCCGATTTGGCGGCGCAAACTTTCGATGGTCACGTCGCGCGCGTCACGGCCGTCTACCAACACCGCGCCCTGGCTGGCGTCGTAAAAGCGGGGGATGAGGTTGATGATGGTGCTCTTGCCGCTGCCGGTGGAGCCGAGCAGCGCCACCGTTTGCCCCGGCTCGGCCACAAAGTTAACATCGCTGAGAACCGGCTCGCCGCTGCTGAAGTAACGGAAGGCGATGTCTTTGAACTCGACACGGCCGTCAATCACATCCAGGTCAACCGCGCCCGGCTTATTGGCTACATCATTCTTCGTGTCCAGAATCTCAAAAATCCGGGTGGCGCTGGCCGACGCCTGCGCCATCAACTGAATGATCATGCCCAACTGCGCCATGGGGATGAAGATAAAAACGAGGTAGAGGCTGAACTTTTGCCATTCGCCCAACGTCAGAGCGCTATCCAAAATTTGACGGCCGCCAAAGTATAGAATCGCCGCTTGCCCCAAATTCATCACCAGGAAAATGAAGGGGAACAGGAAAGAAAAGACGCGGCTGATCTTGATGCGCTGCGTCAGCAGATGGTCAATGCTGTCGCCAAACCGCTTCTGCTCGCGCGGCTCGGTAGCAAATGCCTTCACCACCTTCAACCCAGCCATGTTCTCCTGCAAAATGGTGTTCACCTTGCCCAAGCGCTGCTGCACTTCGCGGAACAACGGCTGGGCGATGCTGGCGAAGAACATGAACACCACCAGGGTGATGGGCAGCACCGGCAGCAATACCAGCGTCAGTTTGACATTGGTCGCCAGCAAAATGATGAGGGTGCCGATGAGCAAAATGAAGGCTTGCAGCGCCAGCAGCAACCCTTGTCCCAGGAACAACCGCAGCCGTTCCACATCATCCGTGGCCCGGATCATGAGTTGGCCGGTGCGGTTTTTGTCATGATAGCTGAAGCTGAGCCGTTGAATTTTGGCGTAGAGATCGTTGCGCAAATCAAAGGCGATGTTTTGCGATAATGCCTGTGACAAATAGGTTTGGGCGAAGGTGAAAATGCCACGGGCGACGGCGAACAATACCACCGCCAGTCCGGCCCACAGCAGGGCCACTCCCGCGCCATCCAGTTCGGCTTGGGCGGCGGTGAAGTCCAGGCCAAATTGCTCGGCGGCCATTTGGCGGAAGGATTCGGGGATGTCCAGAACGGCTTTGTTGATGGCGTTGTTGACGATGGTGTCTATGATGTTTTGCAGCAGTTGGGGCACGGCCAGTTGGGCGGAAGCGGCGATGATGAGGGCGATGGTGGCGAAGATGGTCAGCCGCCGGTATCGCCATAGGTAGCGGATGGCCCGGCCCAGGGATTTGTAGCTGCCGCCGCTGCCGCGTTTTCGCCGGCGTCGGCTGCGGCGGGGGGATTCTGCGTGTTGCATCAATCTGCTCCTTGTTGGTGAATGTTATTTGGGCATGTATCGGGAATTCCAATTCCCGATACAAACACGCTTAACCACATAATTCCTCAGAGAACCTGTTATTTGAGAGAGACGGCCGTCTGCCGTAATTTGCCCAGCAGGCGGCTCAGGCTTTCTTTTTCGTCAGCAGAGAAAGCGGTGAAGCATTGGCCGATGATCTGGAAATGTTGGCGGATGTGGGTTTCTACCAGGGTACGGCCGTCCGATGTCAAGCGGATGTTGAATTTGCGCCGATCCTGCTTGTCCAGTGAGCGTTCTACCAATTCCTGCTCCTCCAAACTGCGGATCAAAGAGCTGACGGTATTGCGACTAGTGCCATGCCGCTCGCTGATTTCGGAGGGGTTTAGCTCGTCCCGTTCACCCACCCGCTCGGCAAAAAAGAGGTGCATCAACACCCCGTATTGGGCATATGTCAGGCCGCTGGCGGTGACGCTGCTCTTGCCGATATGGTACATGGCGCGTGAGGTCATCCGCATTTCGTTCATCAACCGGAATGAATCCGGGTCAATGTCTGGGTTGAGAGATTGCAGTAGATCGATCCATTTTTCGTGATATTTGGGATCGTCAAATCGGCTTTCAGTTGGGGGCATGGCAAGACTCCGTTCGGCGCTTAAATTTACTAAACAGAATTATACGCTACCGAACTATTTAGTCAATGAATTAAAAATAAATATTGGGTGAGAGGGGGGAGCGGACGGCCGTTTGCCGTGCCAATCTAATTTTTTTGTTCCTGCCATTCCGCCAGAATCCGCTGATTCACTGGCATATTTTGTAACAGACTGTCGCGCATAATCGGTTCACTGATGGCGCTGGCCCGCTGCATCAACAAAATGTAGGCATCCGTCAACAACTGCCGCGCTTCCGCCTGTTGGTCTGTCTGGCGCAGAACATCATAACAGGTCATGTAAACAATCAAGGGAAATTCCATGCCGGCTACGCCCTTCTCGTTTAGATACCGAACACAGGTCTTGGCTAAACGGAGCGCCTTTTTCACCTTATCCTGGATGAGAGCCAATCGGGCTAAAGCGGCCGTGTCCTCGATGGCGGCCGCGGCCGCTTGTAATTCGCGGCGGATGGATAGTGCGCGTTTGTAGAATTTTTCGGCCGTCGTCCACGCTTGCTGGGACTCATTCAAGCCGCCGATATAACTGAGGGCGTATGCCGCGGCGTCTCGATTGCCGGTCTGTCTGGCGTATTTGAGCGCTTTTTTGCAACAAGATTGAGCGGCCGGCGCGTTGAATGGCAAGTTGACCAAACCGAGATTGAGATAAGTGTAAGCCACAAAGCTGTGGCAGCCGATCTCTTTTTGGATGGACAACGCCTGCTCAAAAGAGCGCTGTGCATTTCGCTCATTGCCTACGTCCCGCCAGACAGCGCCCAGCGCATTGAGACAATCTGCTTCTCGCAGCCGTTCGTTCATCATCTGGTGCAGTTGCAGGGCTTGTTGCAAATGCCGCTGCGCTGCCGCTAAATCTCCCTGCATCAAATAATCGAAGCCAATGGCGCTCAAGCTTAACGCTTCACCGGAACGATCCCCAAACGCTTGGGCGATTTGGTAGGATTGTTGGTGGTATGATTGCGCTTTTTTAGTTTCCCCCAATTCGGTGGCAACGAGTCCTAAGTTGTATAGACTCACCGCTTCTTTGGCTTTATCACCGATTTGGCGGCGGATGTCCAGGGCTTGTTTGGCGTAGGTGACGGCCGTGTGGTTATCTCCCAAATAACGGTACACATTGCTGATATGGCTCAGATTATTGGCTTCACCCTGGCGGTCGCCAAGTTGTTGATACTGCTTCAAGGCCATCACAAATTGGGCGCGGGCTTCTACGCACTTGCCTTGATGCTCTAACACCTGACCCTGAATCGTCAAACTGTTAGCTTCACACGCCCGATCATCTACCCGCAAGGCTGCCTGTCGCGCATAGCGCACCGCGATCATCGCGGCATCGTAATCACTGATATTCCGGTAATAATCAGCCCAGGCATTGGCTATCTCCGCCTGATGTTTTGGCTTGTTTTCCTGTTTGACCAATACCTGCAACTGTTTCAAATCATTTTCTTGGGCTTCCCGATCTCCTACCCGTCTATGCACCTCAACTCGCAGCATGTAAAGCTCATATTGGGCATCGTAATCGGTAGATAAATGCAGGGCGCGATCCAGAAAATTCAAGGCTTCGCTGTTAGCATAATCGGCGGCCAATTTGTGCCCGGCCAAAACTGCATACCCCAATTCTCGCTGCGGTTCTTGGGCCTGCCGCCAATGGTAGGTCAAAATAGGATAAAAGTCGGGACTGGGCGCATACCGTTCGAACCACAAAGCGGTTCGGGCATGGAGTTCTTTTCGTTTTTCTTGCAGCAAGGTGCTGTGGGTCACTTCTCGAAAAATCGCCTGCTTGAACGTGTGACTATGATAGCTGGTGGGGTCTTCTAACTGATGTAAAATGCCATGCTCGATCAGTTTGGACATTGACGCTTGAAGTTGATCTTCATCCAGATGGGTAGAAATGACATATTGTAATAATCCAATACTCGAGTGTTGTGTTTTTAGTTCTTGACATTTTTATAAACATGTGTATTCGAAACAATACGGCGAACGGCCCTGTTACCGGCTGGTAGGCTACGACCTGTCGGAAGGGTATCGAGCGGCTCGTTTCTCCACAAAGACAAAGCGCGACGGCCCCCGATCCCATGACGTGTATGTTTACCCGTTGCAGTTGTTAGGGCTGGATCGGACTGGCTGCGAAGCGGTGATAGATGCGGCTGGACTGCCGTCGCCCGGCCTCTCCTCCTGCGTCTTTTGCGCCGCGATGCATCCGGAAGAGATTGATGAACTGCATCCCGAAGAACTATGGCTCATCGTCATCCTGGAGGCGCACGCGCAAGTCAATTTGAAGAAGATTCGCGGCTTGTGGGGACACAGGGAGCGGATGACGGAGTACATCATCCGGCGCAGATTACTGCCAGCGTCGTTGGTTGAGGAGGTGTGGGCTAAGTGGGCGGCAGAGGAACGGCCGTTTGCGTTACGCAACAATCCAGAAGCTATCGCCGATGTGGTGTTATTTGGTGAAGTACGCCGGTTAGCCGCTTTAAGCTCGGCTGTTGCTTCAGAAAACGGCAGTCAACACGCTAATAACCAGATGGGGGTGCCATATCATGGAACCGTCGAAGCTACAATGTATCCGGGCGGCCCATCTCCTAAACTCAGTACAATAGGCCCCAGAACAATGCCGTAACGCCAACTTTCCCAAGCAAGCGTGGCCTGCGTTCCATCCTGATAGGTGATGATCAAATCGGCTTTCAGCCCGTAAATCGGATCATCGTCAAAAATAGCCCGTGTTATGGGAACTGAGTTCTTTAAGACGACGTTTTTAACTTGCCAATCAACAACCTTGGTTAAGACGACTTCCTGAAATTCTTTGCTATTGAGCATAGCCAAATCAACGCTTTGTTTGGGGAGTTGGTTTGCGGTGTATTGGAGCAAATCGGTGATTGTGGCTTCGACAACGGCCGTATGCGACACAAATATCATGTCAGCTTTGACCAGTAAAAGGCCGAAAGTGACAGCAAAAAGGGCAACAGTAATGAAAACGAGCGTCCTTTTTCTCATTTATTCCTCCGAACGTCAGTCCCAAAATCCATTGGTGAGGCTCATAGTGAGGATAAACACACCGATGAATGAAGCTATACTCAGGCCAACGGCCGTTGCCCAATCCCGTTTGCCAAACGGCCGTCGCCACGCCCACCATCCCGCTAAAATTGCCAGCGTCGCCAGTACAGGGGTAGCCAACATGCCCGTTAAAAATGGCTCCTCCGGTAAATTTTCAATGAAGTATTGTTGGCGTACATCCGCCATTTGCGTCGCATCCAATCCTAGCGGATCGCTGATGTGGGCAAACCAATGGACATTGACATGACGAGAACTCATCTGACAAGGCCAATTTTGTCCAGCATAGACAGCCTGACAACCGCCGCCAAATTGGTTGGGATGTTCGTCTCCATTGCGGAAGGCCTGGATGGTTAATAGTTGATCGGCTATTGTCACCGTGCAGGTTGATGTGTACGGGGCATCTCCATCTGAGACGCAATCCAGGCGACGGCCAGAAAGAAAAGCTATGCCCGTTTCGCCATCAGACCTTCCCAGCGTTACGCCCAAAATATCTTGTCCATCAGGGCCGGGGGATGCTTGATACAGCAGAATTCCTAGAACGCCTAAGGCGATTAAAATGAATAGACAAAGGGTAAGCGCAATCGTTCGCATCATGGTTGTTTTCTCCTGAATGTAGGGATGGCAAATGCCAGCCTCCATAAGCTACACATATTGTTTCACAAACGGCCGTTGTCAATTTGACGGATTAACCATGACTTGCCTATCAATACCCGGCATCAAGATAAGCGAGGTAATGGGCGTTATTATCCAGGCCATGGCCTCTTACCATCCAAACCGGTATGGCTAATGACCATTCTCAGTAGATCAAGATTTTCGCCACGAATGCCACGAATTACACGAAAAACACGCTCTTAATTCGTGAAATTTGTGCAATTCGTGGCAAATTTTGGATCTACTGAAACTACCAATCGGTGCTGGCGGCCATTGCTGGCGGGGCGCGTAAACCGGCCGATATTGCTTTGCAAGCCAAATTACCGCATCGTTCCGGAGCAGACCCGTATCTGTCGCAGTTAGTAGAAATGGATTACGTGCGCCGGGAATTGCCTGTGACCGTACCGCGGCACAAGAGACAAACATCCCGCTCCAGCCGGTACATTTTATCTGACAACTACTTGCGTTTCTATTTTCGTTTCGTGCGCGCTAATCTCGATTTGATCGCCCAGGAACTGTATGATGAATTGGAGGAACGCATCGCTGAACATCTGCGCGCCTTTGTGGGCATGACCACATTTGAAGAGCTGTGTCGTGAATGGGTATTGGTTCAGGCGCGGAACAGGAAACTGCCCTTTTCAGTGGAACAGGCGGGTTCCCATTGGGACAGCAAGGTACAGATAGATATTGTTGCCATAAGCTGGCGTGAAAAAGCGTTGCTCTTGGGTGAGGCCAAATGGCAGAAAGATCGGGTTAATCGCCGTATCATACGAGAATTGGTTGCAGAGAAGACACCCAAACTCCTCAAGACATTGCCTGATACCGGAGAGGGGTGGCGTACCTATTATGCTTTTTTCAGCCGCGTCGGGTTCACGGAGGCGGCGCGAACGCTGGCCGGAGAATATAAGGCGGCATTGGTTGATTTGGAGGCGTTGGATCAGACGTTATTAGAAAGTTGAGCAGGACGGAGTAGCAGGGCGGCTATTGACGAATGACATTCGCTTGGGAGAACGGCCGCGCCCGCCGCCTCATTACTCTCCTGAACAAGGGCGAGGGGCAGGGGTATGCCGCCTGGCGGGTACTGCCGGCGCCGGATGCGTGGCAAAGCGCAATCCAGACGGGATTGCGGAAGAAAGCGATTGACTTTTAACCGATACCAGGATAGTATAAGTAGGAGTAATACTTATAATACTCTTACTTTTCGATATAGAGGAGACTGTTATGCGCGTTACAACAAAAGGGCAAGTCACCATCCCGCTTAAGATACGAAAAAAATTAAAGATAGCGCCGGCTTCAGAAGTGGCATTTATTGAGGGGGAAGACGGCCGTGTCTACATCGAGAAAGTGAATGGCGGGTCAACCGGCAGCCGGTTTGCAAAACTACGCGGCGCCGCTACGGTTAAGATGACGACTGAAGAAATCATGGCATTGACCAGGATGGACACATGAGCGGGCTGCTTGTTGATTCCAATGTTATTCTGGATATTTTGTTGGATGATCCGGTTTGGGCGGAATGGTCTGAAAGGACCCTGAGCTGGTATGGCGCAACCTGCGATCTGCTGATTAACCCCATTGTGTATACAGAATTGTCCATTGGATTCAAGCGGATTGAAGAGTTAGAGGAAGCGATAGCTATAGCTGATTTTCAGATGTTGGAAATACCGAAAGAAGCATTGTTTTTAGCTGGCAAAGCCTTTTTACAGTACCGGAGAAACAAAGGGACAAAATCATCTCCTTTACCAGATTTCTTTATCGGCGCCCATGCCGCTGTTTTGCATGTAGATTTAATTACCCGGGATGCAGCCAGATACCGCGCCTATTTTCCGACCGTCAACTTGATAAGCCCGTGAACACACAAATATAATATCCGCATTTTTCCTGGGCAAGGCCGAAGGATTAACGCAGATGACGCTGATTTTTTTGTTGTATCAGCGTTTATCAGTGAAATCAGCGTCATCTGCGCCCCTTTTTAGGCAGGGGGCTGAATGATTGCAATTGATAGGTGGGGTTGTCCGGATTGGAGGAAGACCAGGCGGGCGTTCCATCTATCACAGAAAAGGCGTAGGTTTCGTCAAGTTCAACCGGGCCGGCCTCGTCGTAGGCTGAACGGCCGTAAATCGTGTAACGGCCGTCTGCCGCCAGGTAAACAATATCCCCCTCGCCCAACTGGACCGTGTTGGCGTCCAAGGGAACAATTATAACAAAGTTGAAGCGGCGCGGGCATGAAAAAGCTAATTGCCAAATGGTTCGCGTGGCCGAAAACGGCCGCGTCCCAGGAAGATGAGCGGTTGGCCCACGTGTACAGTGACGGCCGACAGATATGGGACAGTGACGGCTACAGCCTGCACGCCCTCGACATCGCTGCCGGGAAAAGCGGCCGGGTAACGGTGAGCGAAGCAGGCCTGTTCCAGGTAGATGAGGCTGACGACATCCCTCCCTTCACCGCCGCCCTGCCGCAAGGGGAGCCAGTCGCTGCCATCGTCGTCAGCGCAGAAAATCTGAAACAGGCTGCCGCTGGTCAAGAAGGCTGCGTGCGCCTCAGCTTGTACAGGGATAATCAGGCATTGGAACTGTCCAGTGGCGGCAAGTATGCGTTGGTCATGCCGGCTACCGATGTGGCGGAATGGCAGTTTTGGCGGCCTGCCAGCGATGTAAAGTGAACATCCGTGCTGCAATTGACGAACGAACAGGAATTTTAGAGGGAGGATGGGAGGCGGAAAGGTAATAAGAGGCCGCGGATTCAGCCTTCATGTGGAGACAAATGTATGAGTGAGCAAGCGTTAGAACCAATCAGGGAAGAGACAATTGATTTCTATGGGGATGAGATTCCTACCGCCCTTGTGGTCATTGATGAAGACGGCCGTCAAGTTGTTTATGTTCCCATACGTCCCTTAGTAGAGTACATGGGGTTGTCATGGCCCGGACAGTGGGAACGAATTAAGCGAGATGCAGTTTTATCTGAAATAGTACAGGGTGTTCGTGTAACACGAACACCCGAAGAAGGCGGTTCCCAGGTCATGCTTTGCCTGCCGCTGGATTACATCAATGGGTTCTTGTTTGGAATCAATGCCAATCGGGTAAAGCAAGAATTACGCGATCGACTCATAACCTATCAGCGGGAGTGTTATCAAGTGTTGGCGGCCGCTTTCCTTGACCCGGCTGCGGCAGTTGAGCGTTTGCGACACTTATACCGGCAAAAAGGGTATTCTGACCGTTGGATAGACAGCCGTTTGCGGAGCATCTCCATCCGCAACGAACTGATAGACGAATGGAAACAGCGCGGCGTTAAGGAGGATGCGGAGTTTGCCGTGTTGACGGCCGTAATAAGCAAAGGCGCTTTTGGCGTAACGCCGGCCGAGCATAAAAAACTCAAAGGGCTGAATCGGCAAAACCTACGCGACCACATGACAAATGAAGAATTGGTTTTTACGATGATGGGAGAATTGGCGACGACTAGAATTGCCCGTCGAGATGACGCGCAGGGATTTGCAGAAAACGAAGAAGCGGCGCAAGAAGGCGGGGAGTTGGCTGGCGATTCCCGGCGGAAATTTGAAGAACAAACTGGAGCGCCGGTGCTTTCCAGTCGCAATTTCTTGGAACAACCAGAAGCGCAGGGGCGTTTGCCACTAGATAACAATACTCAGTAGATCCAAAATCTGCCACGAATTGCACAAATTTCACGAATTAAGAATGTGTTTTTCGTGTAATTCGTGGCATTCGTGGCGAAAATCTTGATCTACTGATACTGGCGAGTTAGATGAAAATGAAGAGGATGCTTACTAGTAATTTGCACTGCGGCCTCCTTCATGTGCAGCCATCAAACAGAAGTTGTCATTATTATGTTCCGAATTGTCTATAATTTGCAGACAGTTCGCAGTCCAAATATCGTAGATATGATTTGCCTTTTGGCGAGGGAATAAATGGCAATCTTCAATACTATACGAAGCAAATCCGGCAAATAGAGCAACACCCTATTTATCCAACTCAAGACGACCTTTGGTCATGGGCGGGGCGAGAAAGGGCTGGTTGCAGGCATTGTGCTTGCAGCCAGCCCTTTTTGTTTATCTTCCCCATTCACTACCCCATAGGAGGCCTCTTCATGTTTCAAGTTGCTTTGTATACGGATGGTTCGTGCATCGGCAATCCTGGGCCGGGCGGTTATGCGGCTATTTTGAGATGCAACGGCCGTGCCAAAGAAATCACCGGCAGTTCGGATCACACCACCAATAACCGCATGGAGCTGCAAGCCGTCATCGCCGGTTTACAAGCCCTCAAACGGCGTTGCCAGGTGACAGTGGTCACGGATAGCCAGTACGTGGCCACTATCCTGAACAACGGCCGTGCCAAAGCCAATCTCGACCTGGTGCAGCAACTGCGCCAACTGGCTCGCCAGCATGACATCACTGTGCAGCAGGTACGCGGTCATAGTGGTCACGCGATGAATGAGCGATGTGATCAACTGGCAACGGCCGTAACCAGACAGCGTTTGCCAAACACAGGGAGCGTGAACTAATGTGGCGCATAAAATGCGGCATAACCAACTTCAAGCGATATGGCTCCATCCCGGCGTTGAACCGGGCCTTTGGCGACCATTGGGTTTACATCGGCCGGGCCAACAGTTATGCCGGACTGACACAATCTCCACTGGCGAATCCGTTCAGGGTCAAAGATTTCGGCGGGCGTGGTAAAACGCTGCCCCATTACCGGCGCTGGTTGTGGGAACGTATTCAGGCTGGCGACACGGCCGTTCTAGATGCGCTCAAAGCCATTGATGACTCTACTGTACTGATTTGTTGGTGCAAGCCCGGTCCCTGCCACGGCGATGTGGTTAAAGCGGCGGCGGCGTGGGCGCTTAGTCAGATAGTCGC
>JAJRVV010000081.1 GCA_024277135.1 Chloroflexota bacterium
CGACATTCCCCCGGCGGCCTTCACCACCCCGCCCCTCACCACCCTGCACCAACCCATCTACGAAATCGGACGCCGCACCTGCGCCATGCTGATTGAACTGGTCAACGGCCGTTCCCCCGAAAACGCCCACGTCCTGCTCACCCCAAAACTCATTATCCGCGAATCCAGCGACTCCAACCGCTTAGAGAACCAATAAGGAGGTGACCGCTAGACAAAAAAAGAAGTGAATAGCGAAAAATTTTACCCACCATAGACAAGATAATTACAAAAACTTTCGAGGAGACAGAATCGTGAAAAAAACCTGGTTTTTAATTGCAATTGCATTACTGATGAGTTTGGTTCTGGCTGCGTGCCAGCCCCAAACCGTTGAAGTCGAAGTTACCCGTGTCGTCACTGAAACAGAAGAAGTTCCCGTAGAAGTCACCCGTGTTATTACTGAAACCATCGAAATCGAAGGGGAAACTGTCGAAGTCACCCGCGTTGTTGAAGTACCGGTAGAAGCCGAACCGGTTGACAAAGTCGTCGTCGAATTTTGGACTACAGATAACGAAGAAGATCGGGTCAACGCCTATGAAGACGTGGCCGCCCGCTTCATGGCTGAAAATCCCGGCATCGAGGTACGCATCGTCCCCATTGAAGAAGCGGGGATCACCCAGCGTATCGCCACCGCTCAGGCCGCCAATCGTCTGCCCGACATCGTGCGCATGGGCATTGAGCGCGTCGCCGCCTTCTCCGCCGATGGCCTATTGGACGAAGATGCGGCCGAAGCCGTCATCAGCAGCATCGGTGAAGATGACTTCCGCGCCGGCCCGCTGCAAATGGTCAAAGACCCGGCTACCGACAAGTACGCAGCCGTGCCTTATGATGGCTGGATTCAAGCCATTTGGTACCGTCAGGACCTGTTTGATGAACTGGGTCTGGACGCCCCCACAAGCTGGGACAGCATTCAGGCCGCCTGTGAAGCCCTGCCTGGCTCCGGTAACCTGCTCTACGGCATCACCCTGGGCACCGATCCTGGCCAAAATTACGGGCAGCAGGTCTTTGAGCAAGTCGCCATCTCTAACAATGCCTGGCCTTTTGATGAAGGCGGTAACGTGACCATGAATACTCCGGAAATGATCGAAGCGCTGGCCTTCTACACCGGCCTGCAAGAGTGCGCGGCCCCCGGCCCGCAATACTGGCGTGGCGCTCGTGAGAATTACGAGCTGGATCAATCCGGTATGTTGTTCTACAGCACCTACATTATGGACGACCTCGTAGATGGTTCCGGCCTGGAAGATGGCGGTCAAGTGGAATTGGTAGACAACCTGGCGGCTAATACCGGCTTTGCTTCTGTTATGGAAGGACCCAATGGCTCTGCTTCTTATGGACAGTTGGTGACGCTGGGCATCATGCAAGGCGCAGACCCGGAAGCGCAGAAGGTGGTTGAATACTTCCTGACTGAAGGCTACGGTGACATCATCGCTCTGGCGCCGTTTGGCAAAGTACCGGTCACGAAAACGGCCGTGGAAGATTGGAAGACCTCCAGCGACTACTTCGCCAACTACTCTGACGAAACGCTGGATCAAATCGCCAATGGGTTTGAATCCATGCAGCGCTGGCTCTTCCGTCCCGACTACGACGCCACCCAACGCGCTGTCATCGGCGACATCGAAGGACGTTTGTTGATTCCGACCGTCATCAGCAATATCGCTCTGGAAGGCACCATGTCCCCGGAAACGGCCGCTCAATTCCTGCAAGAACAGGTGGAGCAAATGTTGGCTGATCGTCAAACTGAAGAATAGCAATCAGAGTCAGTCGTAATCGGTAACCGGTGGGCAAAAAGCCAGACGCCGGTTACCGATTACTTCCCACCGCAAGGGGCAACTCATGTCTACGGTGACGACAACTCCTTCATCATCCGCCAAAAAACGCAAAAAAAGCCGCTGGCACTCGCAAAGCGCCCGAGAAGCGCGTCTGGCGTGGCTGCTAATTCTGCCGACAGCGCTTATTGTTTTCGGACTGGTCATCTTCCCGGCCATATTCAGTATCTGGATCAGCTTTCACAAAGTGGGTCTGGAAAATCTGAACGACGTCTTCAATACTCAGTTTGTTGGCTTTAAGAATTATCAGTCTGTCATCAATGACTTTGCCTTCAAGCCTGGGCCACTGCCGCTCGGCTGGGAAGAAGCCAACCTGCTCCAGAAATTTTGGCTGCTCCTGACCAAGTGGAGTTGGGGCGCTGCGGCAACCAGCATCATTTATTCCTTTGTCTCCACTGCATTTACAGTTTTTCTGGGGTTAATTGCCGCGCTGCTGTTGAATCGGCCGTTTCGCGGGCGCGGGTTGTCACGTACCACGTTTCTCTTTGCCTACATTGCCCCCATCGTGGGTGTAGCCTTTGTCTGGCGCTGGATTTTAGACCCACGGCCGTCTGGCGTGTTGAATGACGTGCTGCTGAATTTGGGCCTCATCGACGCCCCCGTGGCTTTTCTGGCGACACGGGGGCTGGCCCTGCTGCTGGTCATCCTGTTTACCGGCTGGCGCTACTTTCCCTTCGTCATGCTCATGGTGCTGGCCCGCCTGCAAGCCATCGACGCCACCTTGTATGAAGCGGCCGAAGTTGACGGCGCCAACACCTGGCAAAAATTCTGGAATGTCACCCTGCCCGAACTGCGTTATGTGTTGGGAGCGCTTTTCCTGCTGCGTCTCATTTGGACATTCAACAAATTCGACGATATTTTCTTACTCACAGGAGGCGGCTTCGGCACAAAAGTCCTGCCCATCCTCACGGTTGAGTTTAGTTTCAAGCTGCGTGATTTCGGCAAAGGAGCGGCGACCGGCATGATCTTATTGGCTATTTTAGCCGTATTCCTGCTCGTTTATATCAGCACCGTTATGAGAAATACGGAGGATGTGTAATGAGTACAACGTCCAGCCCCCATCATAAAGAAAAACAAAACATTTTGGGGCATATTGCCTCGAAATTAAGCTGGAAACGATTTGTCTTTCTTATGCTGTTATTCATGTTTTTGGCAGTCATCATTTTTCCCTTTTACTGGATGGTAAGTTCTTCATTCAAGTCCCGAGCTGAAATTGGCGGGCGCGAACCAGTTTATGTTCCCGCAGAATTCCGTTTTGACGCCTATCAGGAACTGTTCGATCCATCCCATCCCAGCTACCAAAATTTCGGGCGTGCCATTGGCAACAGCCTGCTTATCGCCATCCCCACATCACTGATCACGGTGGCCATGGCCACGTTGGGGGCTTACGCCATTGCCCGAATGCGCTTTCGGGGCAAGAATTTCATGCTCAACGGTATCTTGCTCATCTATCTATTTCCCGGAGTATTGATCATCATTCCCCTGTTTGCCATGCTTGCCAAGTTAGGCACAATGTTGAACTTTAATGTACAAGATAACCTGGTTGTTCTGATATTTACCTATCTGGCAGCCACGTTGCCGGTGGCGCTCTACATGTTGACAAACTATTTTCGCACCATCTCAAGTGAAATCGAACAAGCAGCGTTGATAGATGGGTGCAGCCGGTTGGGAGTTATCCGGAGGGTCACGCTGCCATTAGCCGTACCGGCGCTGGTTTCGGTGAGTATCTACACATTTATGATCGCCTGGAACGAGTTCCTGTACGCTTTTGTCTTCCTAAATGACCGGGCTATGTTTACCATGCCCATTGCCATTAACACGATTTTTAATGACCCTACGCCGCGCCCCAATGTGGTGATGGCCGCCGCCACCATCATGACAATCCCGGTGATGATCTTGTTTCTTTCGCTGGAACGGTATCTGGCAGAAGGGTTGTCAGCCGGCGGCGTGAAGGGGTAAACAAGTTTCATAGCATATCAGCCATTACCTTTCATTTGCCCATGTTCCATCAAATCCGCTGGACTGCTCAAAAAATCGCACAACGTGTGCAACTGGCGGATTCGCTCGTCTACCGGCGGCGGACAACGCTCCCCCCATTCCGCTTCCGGCCGCTAACCGGCCCGGAAGAAACGCCGCC
>JAJRVV010000082.1 GCA_024277135.1 Chloroflexota bacterium
GTCATTCTCATCATCGTCATCATTGTTATTGCTATTGCTATCAGGGTCATCATCATTGTCATTGGCGTTGCCATTATCGTCGTTCGTGTTGCCATGATCGGCATCATCATTGTCATTGACGTTGCCATTGTCATTGACGTTACCGTTGTCGTTGACGTTGCCATTGTCATTGACATTGCCGTTGTCATTGTCATCGCCGTTGGTGTTGGCGTCGTTGTCATTGTCCATGTCATTGTCGGCCAGTTCAAGGCGCACGGCCGTTAACGAGCCATCTGCTTCCATAACCGCCCGCACTTCCACCATATCACCCACCACAATATCGTCCCGGATGTCTGTCTGGGCGACAATGGCGATTACTTGACCACTGATCGTCCAGGCGTCTCCCGTCATTTCTTCCACTTGCCCGGTGAACCGGACTTCGTTGATCGCAGGCTCGATTTCGCGGGCGATGAGTGTGCCGTCAGTGGCCGTATAGGCATGTACTTTGACCAAGTCGCCAACGACCATCACCCCTTTGATTTGAGTGGTGGATGAAATAACGACAGTTTCAGCGCCAATTGTCCAACTATCAACCCCGATGAGTTCAACAATGCCCTGAAATTCAATTTCGCCCTGGTCGGGCTGATTGTTGTCATTGGCGTTGCTGTCATTCATGTTGTCATTGCCATTGCCGTTAACATTGGTATTGTCGTTAACATTGCTATTGCTATTGCTATTGGTATTGGCATTGCTATTGGTGTTGGCATCATTGTCATTGCCCATGTTGTCATTGGCGTTGCCGGCCTGGGCAAACTGCACCCGGCTGGCGGCAAAGACGCCGCCATTGCGCGCTACAGCCTGAATGGTAACGGCGTCGCCGATGGCCACGGCCGTTTCCCCTTGGGTCTGTTCTTCGATAACGACGGTACGGCCGTCCACTGTCCAGATGTTGCCGTTTACCGCCTCTACTTTGCCTTTGATTTCCGTTTCTACGACGGTTTCTACGCTGGCAACCGAGTCGCCGTCAGACACACTGGCGCTGTCAGCGCCGCTGCCGCTCGGTTCCACCGGGGCCGGGGAACATGCCGCCAACACAACCATGAACAAAACTACCAATACGATCCATTTGTTTTTACGCATTTTCATCTCTCCATAACTTGAATTTAACCGAATATCCGATTCATTGGTGTAGTCGCGGTACGGCCGTAAAAGTAACGGCCTATTTCCAAATTCGACCAAAAAAGGCCGGAGGGTTTAATTCCTCCGGCCTCATCACTCTGACCCTTTTTATTTTTGCCGCCAATATTTTCGCTTGACGCCATCGCCCGGCTCTTCAAACCTGGCCCAGCGGCAGCCCTGCTGCACTAAAAAATCGTGATGGCCTTCGTCGTTATCATTGTTGCCGGGGCAAAGGATAACCCAGCCGCCAGGACGGGTCACGCGCATTAGTTCTGCCCATTCAGCTTCCGGGTTGTCGCCGAAAACATGGCCGCCCATCACGATGTGGGCGAAGTTGTTGGGGAAGGGAATGTCGGTGATGAGGCCGTCTACTGGAAAAAGATTGGTCGCGTTCAGCCGCCGCGCCTTCTCTTTCAGGTAAAGGCGCAAATTGGCGACCGGCTCAACGGCGACCACGGTTTGAGCGGCATCGGTCACGGCGAAGGCCAGCCGTCCGGTACCGCTGCCGATGTCCAGGACAATTTTGCCGGTGAAGTCGGTCAGATTGGTCAATTCGGCCGAATCCCAGCCGAGAAAGGGTTGGGCGTCGTAAACGGCCGGATCGAGAGCGTAGGTGAGCAAATCGTTAATGGATTGGAGGACGGCCGTTTCTGCCAGCCTGACCTGTTCCGGTGAGGTTTCAGCCTGTGCCTGCGCCATTACCCGATCCAGCCAGCCGCCAATCTCCGGGCATTTGTGGCGCATAAACCAGGCGACGGTCGGATTAGCCCGTAACGCCACCGCCAACTCCGGTTCTGGCAGCCAGCCGGGGAACCAGCTTAGCTGTATCCGTTCCAGCAAGAGCATGGCATTGAAAGAAAGAGAGCGTGTCTCAATCCAATTGACCGGCATATTATCTTCTTTTTCGCCTCCATTTGGTGACGAGATTAATCTGGAAGGTTTGCGGAGCCATATCCACCGGCTGCACCTCTTCCAGCCAATAACCATAGCTGCGCAGCCGCTTGCTGTCCCGCGCCAGGGTAGCCACATCGGCGCCGACATAGATGAGCCGGGGCACGGCCGTCTGCCGCAGCGCTTTCAACGCTTGATTAGACAGACCGCTGGCCGGTGGATTCAGCGCCACCACGTCGTATGTGTCGTTTAGTAAGGGCAAAATCTCTTCCACTTTGCCTTGATACAGGGTGACGTTATCGAATTCATCCAGATTGACGGCCGTATCCGCCACCGCATCCAGGTTCATCTCCACCGCCGTCACCTGCGCCGCCTGTTCCGCCAAAAACGCCGTCAACATGCCCACGCCGCTGTACAGTTCCAACACCGATTCGGAACCGGACAAATCGGCGTAAGCCAGCGCCGCGTCTGCCAACGGCCCGGCCATCAAGGGGCTGGGCTGGAAGAAACAACCGGGCGATACGCGAAAATCACGGCCGTTGACCCGCTTGACCACAAACCTGTCGCCGACCAGATTGGCGGCGGTGCGGTTAGGCATGACGATGGAGACAGACACCGGGAAATCCGCTTCTAGCTGCGGCGGCTCCACGTCATCCACTTCCAAAGCGGCTAACAGCGCCTCGTCATCCCCCAGGCGCAGGGTGAGTTTGCGCAGCCCGGGCAGTTCCAGGTCGAAATCGTGCCACAATGCCAGCAGGCGGGGGTGCAGGATGGGGCAGGTGGTGATGGAGATGACTCGCCGCTGGCCGGGCGACCAAAAGCCCAATCCGCCGTCAGCCACGGGGCTAAGTTCGACATCGTGCCGGTATTCCCAAGGGGCGGGATGGGGGATGGGCGGTTTGATGGCTGCGTTTTTGATGCCGCCGATGCGGTGTAACTGGTCGCGGATGACGGCCGTCTTGGCCGCCAATTGGGCTTCATAGCGCATGTGCTGGAAATGGCAGCCGCCGCAGTCGCCAAAGTGGGAGCAGCGGGGCAGCGCCCGGTCGGGGGAGGGCTTGAGGATTTCGATGAGTTGGGCGCGGCCGTAACTCCGCTTTTCCGCCGTCAACCGCACCCGCGCTTTTTCGCCGGGGATGGCAAAGGGGACGAAAATCGGTCGTCCCTGCTTGTCTCGCCCCACCGCCGCGCCGCCGTGCGCCATATCCGTTAAATCCAAAATGAGTTCACGCATGATTTAATGACTCAATCCAAAATCAAAAATCCCAAATCCCAAAATCACAACTGTCCCAGGGCGATGAGTTTGGTGAAAGTGGCGATGAACCAATGAATCAGCCAGGGATAAACGAAGGATTTGGACTTCCAGGCCACAAAGCCAAAGCCGATGCCGCCGAAAATGGCGCTGAGCGTCTCCACTTCCGGTTTGCCCAGGTGCATGAAGGCGAAAGGGATGGCCTGGATGAGGATGGCCGGGCCGGGGCCAAGAATCCGCGCCAGGGCAAAGAGCAGGAAGCCGCGCCACATAAATTCCCAGCCGAATAAATCTACGCCGGTGAACCAGATGTTTTTGAGCAACTCTTGATCGCTGCGGGCTTCATAGTATTGCTGCATCGAGGGGGTACGGGCCACAAACCAGAGGATGACGGCCATGCCCAGAACGGCAACGGCCGTCCACGCCAGCCCAACTTTCCAATTGCCCCACTGCCAGCCGTAGTCAGACGGCCGTTCCCGGAACAGCAGCAAAATCACCAACATGGGGATGATGAAATAGTAAATCATCCGGTCATATTCCTTCACGCCGGTGAAGCGGTGGTTATAACGATCAAGCATGGGGATGATGGTGGACATAATGACGAGAAAGGTCAGCCGTAGATCAAACGGGATACCGCTAATGATAATAGTGCGGTTTTTCATGGCGCGGGGGCGATGCCTACCAACAAGGTCAAACGGCCGCCCCCCTCATTAGCCACCCCATGTGCCACCCCCGCCGCCGCCCAGACCACTTCGCCGGATACGGCCGTCACCCGCTCCTCACCCAGCCAGAAATTACCCACGCCTTCCACCACAAAATAAAACTTATCCTGATCCGCATGATCATGCGGCTTTTGCGCCTGTCCCGGCTCCAGACAATTCAGGCCCAGTAGCAGCGCATCGCTGCGAAACAACGTCGTTTTGTAAAATTTCTCCGCCTTAACCCCAATGTACTCATCAATCCGTTTCACCCAATCCATCAAACACCTCATCATATTTTAACTGGATTCCAACCTGCGCAGGCAGGTTTCGCAATTGTTGCCGCAAATTTATTCGCCGGATTATAACAAAAAACCGCGCCCGCTTCTCAGCCGGGCGCGTTTTTTAAGCCAGGTTCAGCCGAAATGTGGTTACTGGTTCAGCCTAGTTCAACCATTTCGGACAAAATGCGTTCTATCGCCATCGTATGGCTGCATCTGCCCCGCGTACCAAAAAAGCCACAGTCACAACTCCACGTCCCCGCATCATAACCAATCACATGCGGCGCTTCATTGTTGTCGCCTTGAATTTGAGCGCGAAACGAATGAAACTGAATCCGGTTCCGCTCTTCAGCGTACATTTTCGCTTTTTCAATTTTGCTGATCATTCCATAATCCATAATTTTTCACTCTCCTCTGCAAGAAAATGACTTCTCCTGGCGTAAAGCAACAAAAAACGCACGCGGCTTCGCGTGCGTTCAGGTCAAATTTATCGGCGCAAATTTGCGTGCTATGGGCGTTTTCAAGCTCATGATAAAAGTATAGCGGACAACTATTTCCTGTCAATCGGTGAAAGCGACGAATCGCCTATGAATTGGCTGAACATGACCAATGGCCTAGCCGCCTGTCGGAAAAGCAACTGTAGTCGCGGTTTCTTACCGCGTTCCCAGAGGCGAGGTAAGGATACCTTGGCTGCAAAATGAGGTCCTCCGACAAACTGCTAGCCGCCGACTTGTGGGATAGCAAAGGCGAAGGTTGTCCCCTTGCCCAATTCGCTTTCCACCCAGATACGGCCGCCGTGCAGTTCCACAATCCCCTTGGTGATGGACAGCCCCAGGCCGGTGCCAGACGCTTTGCGAATGTTGGGATCGTCGGCGCGGAAGAATTTGGTGAACAACTTTTGCTGGTCTTCCTCAGAAATGCCGTACCCTTGATCTTTAACGGAACAAACCACCATCGCGGTCGGGGAACGGCCGTCCGCCATCACCATCTCCTCCACCCGCAATCGAATGTGTACTTCCGTATCCGGCGGCGAATATTTGCAGGCGTTGCTGACCAGATTGGTCAACACCTGCACCAGCCGTCCCTTGTCCCCCATCACCATCGGCAAATCGGCCGGCAAATCAAGCTGCAACTCAATGTTCTTATTGTCGGCCGGCCCCCGCACCACCTGAAGCGTCTCGCTGACGATGTTGGTGAACGGCGTCGGCGCCGATTCCATGTGCAAACGGCCGGTTTCAATGCGGGAAATATCCGTCAAGTCCCGAATTTGCTGGCTCATCCGGGCGATGTTGGCCGAAATTGTCTCCAGGAACTTCTGCTGTTGGTCGCTCAATTCCCCCGTCATGCCCGACAACATCAAATCGGTATAGCCGCGCATGGAGGTCATTGGCGTCTTCAATTCATGCGACACCATCGAGACAAATTCCGACTTGGCTAGATTGGCTTCGTTCACCTGCTCATACAAAAGGGCGTTGGCTATGGCGACGGCCGCATGGTTTGTCACCCGAATCGCCATCTCCACCATTTGCGATTCAAACGCATCAAACTGGTCGCTCTCCACCGCAATGGCGCCAATGACATTTTGCTTGTGAATGATGGGCAGCGTCATTTGCGAATGGGTGCTATACGCCGCCGCCACATAATCCGGCTCTTCATGCACATTGCCCGAAACATGGGGCTTGCCATCCGCCAGCGTGTTGGCGATGATGCCCTCGGTCAGGAACACATCCTCCGATTTTCCAGCAAATGCGTCATCATAGCCCCGCGTCGCGCCAAACCGAATCTGCCCTTCTTCGTCCAGCAAAGCGATAGATCCGGCCGTCCCCCGGCATAGCTGCAGCACCCGATCCAATGTCAGGTTCACCACCGGCTCCAGCCGCAGCGTGGTGTTCAAATCCCGGTCTAATTGTTGCAGCATGAACAATTCGTTGACGCGCTCTTGCAGCGCCTCGTCTGTTTGCGCCAGCAGCCGGGCGTTTTCCAACGCCACCACTGCTTGCCCGGCAAATGCGGTCAGCAATGTTTGGTCTTCTGCCAAAAAGGGTGCGCCGTTTCGTTTGTTGATGACCTGCACCACGCCCAAAACGGTATTTTGCCGCAGCAGCGGCACCGTCAGGCTGGCCTGGGTCTGGAATTCTGACGCCTGATCAACCTGGGGGAACCAGCGTTCATCCTCTTGCACGTTGTTGACGATGATGGGCCGGCCCGTTTGGGCGGCCGTTCCCGCCAAACCGGTTCCCACAGGCAATCGCGTCCCCAACAAATTGGCGCTGGCCGGGCCGCGCACCACGCGAAATTCCAATTCGCCGGTATCTTCGATCATGAGCATGAAAGTACCGGCTTCGGTGTCCAGCAGTTCCATAGCGCTGTCCAGGATAAGAGCCAGCAGCGGCTCCAGTTCGATGGTGGAAGTGAGGGAGTAGGTGATCTGGTTGATGGTTTCCAGCTGGCGGGCGCGGATTTCCAGTTGGCGGCGGGTTTGCAGCCGATCCAGGGCCACGGCCGCGCGGTCGGCAAACATGGCGAACATCTGCTCTTCCCGCCGCCGCAAATTGTGGCTGGGTTGATGATAGCAGGTCTGGATGGCTCCCAACGTATCGGCTCCGGCATTGAGCGGCACCCCAATCCAGAAACGGCCGTCTTCCAGTTCGGTCGTAATCGCTTGTCCCGTCTCGACAATTTGTCGGATGCGCGCATCTTCCACCAACTGATCCGACCCTTCACGCGCAAAAATTCGGTCGCCATCCATTACGTAGAACATGGTGTACAGCCGTTTGTTAGCCGGGTCACGCCAATAAACAAACAAATTATCAATACCTAGCAGCCGCTCATAATTGGTATAAACCAGTTCCAGTAAAGCATCCTGATCAATGGTAAAGTTGAGATATTGGGCGAACTGGCTGAGTAAATTGAGTTCGGCCACCCGCTGCTCTAACCGGTTGATGACGTTAGCCCGTTCCAGGCCAATCAGGGATTGGTCGGCCAGCGCGCTGAGAAAGGTGAGTTCGGCTCTGGAATAACGTTGATTCCCCTCTTTGGGCGAGAGCGCCAGCCAACCTAAGAGTTCCTGAGTTCCCCGCATGGGCACCAACACGGCCGATTGTAAGGCTCGCACCGTCTCCCGGTTTTGCACAAAAACATCCGGCCAGGCTCGATCTTCCACCAGATCAACTACATCATGATGTTCCTGCATGTAGGCAACCAGCGGCGAATTGAACGGGAGCAGGGTATCGTTGCTGTTGTCATAGCTGCTGAACCCGCCCAGGCTGTGATCGGGCAGGTAAAGATAAGGGGTGGCTTCGGGCACGGCCGTCTGCACCGTACTCATCATCACGCCCGCCACCTCATTCACGTCAACGGCCATCGTCAAAGCCCGGTTATACTCTCGCAGCAATTTGTCAAATTCTACCGGCTGGCGGAACAGATATTGATCCAACCCCGTCTGTACCCGGCCGCGTAACGGCTCAAAAACCGCCACTGCCAGGACGATGAGAATCGTAAGAACCAGCGGGTTTTCCAAGCCCACCAACGGCTCCAGGAAGGCGGCCAGACTCGTCACCAGCAGCGCCAGCGCGCCAATGAGCAAGGCATAGGTCAGACCGCGCCGCAGCGCGATGGATGTGTCCAGCAAACGATAGCGAATGATGATGTAGCCGATAGCCAGCGGATAAATAACCAGCGGCGGGATCGCCATCTCCAGGGTGAGCCACTGCACGATAGATGTGGTGGATATGATGATGAACAAAGCGATGACCGGCGTAAAAGCCAGAATACCGCCGATGAGAATGATGCGCCCTTGTTGGCGAACGGAGGGGGATACGGACCAGAAGCCCCGGTAAGCCATCAAACCCAGGGCCATGATGAGGGACACGCCGTTGAGAATGTAAGCATATCGCCAGGGAATGGCATACATCCAGGGATCAGTTGACGCGAACAACCAAAGCTGGCTCCAAACCGCCACTGCTAAACCAAACAGCAACACCAGCCAGCGAGCCTGCGGCCAGCGGATGATCCAACGCACTTTATGGGGAAAAACGGCGGCTAAGATCAAATTGAGCGGCCCGGCAAATGATAAGGCTGCCAACCAGATACGCACAAAGCGCAAGGTGGTCACTTGATCGAACGTCAGGCTGGCGGCCAGCGCCGCGCTGGCTGTGAACAAGGCAAACCATTGCACCGCTTCCGCTTGCGGCCGTTCGCGGAAAGCCCAAATGCCAATTGCCAGAACAAACAAACCGGTAAAATACAACAATCCAAACTGCCGCCACAACGCTGCCGAATCAAATTTGATTAGTGGAACCGAAACAACCCGTTCCAACTGCTCCGGGCGGGAGGGGGTGATGCGGGAGTTCTGCGGTTGTACCAGCGTCAGGGTGGCGGTGTCTCCTACGGCTAATTGATCGAGCAGCGCCGCCACCTCATCGTAGGTTTGCACCGGGTTGCCGTTGACGGCCGTTAAGCGTTCGGGGTAGGTAATCGGCGGATCGAGGTTTTTGGCCGGCCAATCGTTATCATCGCCGAGGGCGCTGACAACCAGGTTGGGATCCATGAAAAAACCGGGGAACGGCAGTTGTGCCCACGCCACCGCTCGAAACGGCATCAACGCAAAAACAACGGCCGTCAACGCCAAAATGGTGAAAACGATGCCGGTGCGAATTTGGGTTAAGCGTTCCTCGCTCACAAAGGTGATCCTGGTATTTTGGTCGTGCTCACAGAATAGCCTGACTGACGGCCGTCACGACCAACGGTCGTCAGCCTCCACCAGTTTATGATAAGCCATTCTCAAGCGAATGTCCATCCGCCAAAGATAAATTTACTGGCGCTTTAGTCATACCGTCCAATAACAAATCGTGAATTAAGGGAATATGACGGCATCGGCCATCTCATTCCATGCCGAATCAGACACCCAGGGTATGATACCCGTAGCGGTGCGTTCCGCCACAATCCGGTAGCCAACTGTCCAGCCATCCGCCCGCGTTAAGGGCAAAAGCGCATAATCAGCCAGCCGCTCATCATTCAATTCCACCACATAGACAGGATGATCCGCCAATTCCGCCGCCGCCGCTTCCCAACGCAAATAGCCAGGCGGCGGCCCTGGCGTGTCCAGACCGGGCAGATACACCATTTGCAGGCCGTCCGCCTGCCCTTCCGTCAAATTTACATAACGCAAAGCCCAGCTTTGCACAAAGCCGTCCGTGGCTAAAGGCGGTGTCAACACCCAGGCGCCATCTTCCATCTGCGCCAGCAAATCCCGCGCCCACCAATGCCAGAGCATCTGGCCGCTTTGGTCAACCAGGGGGCGGTTGTTGCGGAAGGTGGCCGCCAAAAAAGCGATGGGCAAAATGAGCGTCACGCCTAATGCGATGGCGCCATACGGCCGTTTCCAATCCGCTGCCACCTCTTTCAACCATTCCCAAACCAGCCACATGCCCACCCCGGTCAGCGGCGCAAACAGCGCGTAAACCGGCGTCATAAAATCGCCCCAATCCACCACATCGTAAGAGACGACGAAAAACCAGGCGCCGCCCAGCCCCAAAATGAACAGCACGGCCGCGCGCCACTCCTTCCGCGCCAGATGCCACAACCCCGCCCCGGCCAGCATGATATTCACCGGCCAAAACTGAAGCATGAGTTGATAGCCGGAATCAGCCCATCGTTGCAGCCAATACTGCCGCTGCACGCCAAAACTGATCCCCCACCACTCCTGCCCCGACAAAAAGGCGGGCGCTTCCGCCCAGCTTGTTGGGCAATAGTTGCAGATGGCTGGCGGGCCATAAACCAACGCCCGCAACGGAATATAGAGATATTGGCTGGCCGCCAGCAGCACGATGACGGCCGTCCCCGCCAAATTTCTCGGCTTCGTCAACATGCGGTGATCCGTAGCCAACACCGCAAACAGCCAGGCCGGCAGCAGCACAATCGCCGGCGCATTCACGCCAAAACTGAGGGCGTAGACAGCGGCGCTGGCAAAGTAAAGCCACGCCCGCCGCGTCGCCATCCATTCCAGCAAAAGCAGAAAAGTCGCCACCGCCATCGTGGTGTAAACCGGGTACAACTCGGTGTACGACGCCTGATACCAAAAACGCACCGCTCCGGCCAGCGTCAGCGCGCCTAAAACAGCGACCCCGGTATTTCGCGTCAGCCGGTACGCCAGCCGCGCCGTCAGCAGTACCGTGATGCTGGAAAAGACGGCCGACATCATGTTCAGCCGCCACGCCGGGTTGTCGCCCCACGGCGCCAATCCCGGCCACCAGGGAATCAGCGAAAACAGTTTGCCCAAAAAGGTGTACAACGGGTAGCCCGGCGGATGGGAAACCCCCATCACCGCCACCGTCGTCTGGTACTCGATGGAATCGAGGAAGGGGCCGACGCCAGGGTGTACCGTTTTTACATAGAACAGGAAGGCAATGACAGCCGTCCCCACCGCCGCCGCCCATGCCATCTTGTTAGAATGAAATCGCGTCATAACAGAACTAATCATCAATCCAAAATCAAAAATCTTGTGCTGAGCAAAGCCGAAGTATCCGAAATCAAAAATCGCGCGCCATCACGGCCGTCCGTCGTCAACACTCGTTCGCCCGTCATCGGATCATACAGGCCAAAACTGACGGCCGTGCCGCCCGCCTGAACCGGCAGCCAATGCTGCTGTTGAAACAAATCGCCCGGTTGCAGCGTCGTCGGATCAATCCACAAACCATCATCCCCCGCCAGCCATTGTCCCTCATCATCCAGCAATTGGGCAAATATGCTCAACCTCGGCCCGGCATACACCCCCGGCGGCGGCGGATTGCTGATGAGCGGCAGCGACGGCAAAACCAACGGCTCCGCCACCCGCCAGGTCAGCAGCGTCTGCCCCGTCGCTGCGTCATACGTCGCATCCAACAAACACAACCCATTGACGAAACAAGCCGCCGCCGACTCCGGCAGCACGGCCGTCCTCGCCTCATACAACTGAAACGCCCCCGCTGTCAATCCTGGGGAGGATAAGGCATAAAAATCGGCAAATTCAACGGCCGTCTGCGGGAACCCCATCCAGCTCAACGATGGCGACAGCAGCGCCACCCGTTCCGGATTGTACCAGCGCGGGCGGATAGCCGTCTCCGCGTCAATCGCCAGCGCCAGCCGGTCCCACGGCCCCGCCAACAAGCCCGTTACCCCGAAATCGGTCAGCGATGGCTGCGCCGCCAACACGTCCGCCAACGCCGCCACATCCGCCCGGTACAAAAAGCGCACCATCCCCCGCTGCGGCCACGTCACAAAATAATCCGGCACATCCCGCGCCGCCACCGCCCCCGCCAATAGCAGCCCCAACAGCAACGCCCCGCCCCGTTTTTTGTTCATTGTTAATTGATAATTACTAATTGTTTTCACCGGCCACGCCGCCAGCAGGTAAACGGCCGGCTGCGCCAACAGCGTATGCCCCAGGCTGGCCGGGGGCACGCTGATGAAGGCGGGGGCGATTCCCGCCAGCCACCAGATCAGCAGGAAGGCAGCCGCCAGCGCATCCGGCGACGGCCGTCCCTGGCGAAACAACGCCAACGCCTGCCGCAACGCCAACGCTACGCCCGCCCAGAAAAAAACGCCCCCAACCGCGCCAAAAACAGGACGGCCGGGGATGTTATACAAAAACTCATCGTCCCCGGCGGCGTGAAACATGCTCAGGGTGATAGCGACGTGCCGCCGCAGCGGTTCAAAATTGCCCCGCCCCGCCTCTACCAACGGCACGGCCAGCTCCGCCACCCGCCCTTCCGCCGCTGGCTGCCGCGCCAGCGCCGCCGCCAGCGGCAAAGCCAGCGCCGCCGCCAGCCCCAGCCCCAACCCGATTTCCCGCCAGTGCGCCCGCAGCCGCGCCTGGTCAAACAGCGCCAGCGCTGCCGTCATCGCCAACAGGATCAACGGCAAGCCGCGCCCGGCGAAGTAGGTGTAAAAGCCGAGCGCCATGAACAACCCCATCAGGAGGGCGGATTTTCGGTTTTGGATTTTGGATTTTGGATTGGGGGTGAGGGTTTGCCAGAAAAAGATGAAAGTGAGCAGCGTCAGCAGCGGCAGGGTGATGTGGCGCATGCCAAAGCGGGAATACATGAGCGACCAGAAGCTGAAGGCGAAGGCGGCGGCGGCCGTCAGAGCGACGGCCGTGCCTCCCAACTTTTTGCCCATCACAAACAAGGCGGGCACAGCCAGCGTGCCCAGGATGGCTGACAGCAGGCGGATGCCCAACGCATTGGCGCCAAACAACGCCAGCATCCCGGCGTTTAGCGTGTGGAAAAACGGCTCGTGGCCTGACGCATCGGGGAAATAAACCGCCCACTCCCCATCCAACACCTTTTGCGAGATGATTAGCGAATTGATCAACTCATCATCCCGCCAGCCGGGGGGCACGCTGTCCAATTGCCAGACGCGCAGGGCAAAGGCCAGCAGGGTGAGGGCCAGGATGAGGAGGCGGGGAGCGGGGAGCGGGGAGCGGGTGATCATGGGGTGGACACTATCGTCAACGTTAAAAATTCACGGCCGTCCGCCGCCGCCAAACGCACACAACCAGCCGCGGTTTGCTGGCACAGCCCCACTGCCAGGGGATACAAACCCATTGGCGTATCCGGCGGCAGGGTGATGGTGTGCAGTTGCAAGAATTGGTCGCCGGGCAGCCAGCCAGCGCCTGGCACATCCAGCCGGTCATCTTGGGCGATGGGCGGGCCGCCCGCCCCCTGCAGGTGAATGAACAGTTGAGCGTTGGGCAGCGGCCGTTCAATCCGCCACCAAGTCACCACCAAAATCGGTTTGCCCGCGCCGGATGAGAGGCTGAATCCCAACAGCGTCGCCGCCCCGCCCAACGTGGCCGGTTCCACCGCAATCAATTTTGTTCGCCAATCATCGATCATCGCCGCCTGGTTTACTTGGAACACCTGCAGCGGCCTGTCTGCATCCGTCGGGCGCATGGGCAGCACATCAAACAGCACGGCCGTCTCCCAAAAATAGGCCAGCGCCAACGGCGTAAACCTGGGCACGATGACGACGCTTTCCGGCGCGTCTGGCAGCAGCAAACTGCCCCGGCCGTCAAAATAGCGCGGCGTCACCGCTTCGTTGCGCAGCGTCAGCAAAGCCAGCGCCGGGGTGTGTTCTGGAGCCGGGGTAATGGTGGAGATAGCCGCCGCTCCCGTCCCCTGCTCATTCAAATACGCCATCGCCGTCATCATCGCCGTCTCATACTGCACCCGCACTTCTGGCGCATTGGCCCAGGTGACGAAATAGTCGCGGAAGGCGAAGACGGCCGTGCCCCCAAACAAAAACAGCGCCACGATGATAGAAAAACGGCCCAATCGCCAATCGCCAATCGCCAATTTCCCCAATCCCGCTAAAGCCAACGCCGGAAACAAATATAACACCGGCTGCATCCCAATCGCCTGCGTCGTCGCTAGTTCCGGCCCCGTCACCAGCGCCGGCGACAGCCCCAGCCCCAACCAAGCCAACGCCGTCAGCGCCGCCGCGCTTTGGCCGGGGCTTTGGCGGGCGCGGCAGATCAGCCAGACGGCCGCCCCCAATCCCGCCACAAACAACAGCGCCCACAGCGGCGGCAGCCACGGCCGGCCGGGGATGTTGTACCGCCAGGCTGAATCCCCCTCGATGAAAAACAGGCGTAAACTGCCAGCCACATTCGTCCACAACGGCCGCCAATCACCGGCCATCGCCGTCCGCAGCGGGCTGCTCAACTCCGTCACCCGCGCTTCAACGCCGGGGTTGCGGGCCAGGTAGCGAAACAGGGGCCAAGCCGTCAAACCGGCCGTCGCCAGCGTCACGGCCGTTATCCATCCCACCCTTCGCGCTTGTCGCCGCGCTCGTTCCCGCTGTCGCCACGCCACCCATCCCGCCGGAACCAACAGCGCCAGCCACAATGCCCGCGCCGGGATGTAGACGTAAAAGGTCAATCCCAAAAACAGCCCGGCCAGCAGGGAATTTTGGATTTTCGATTTTGGATTTTGGATTAGGGCGCGCCAGAAAAAGAGGAGGGAGAAGACGAATAGAGTGGGCAGCAGGGTGGAGCGCAGCATTTGCCGTCCCGTCATCAACGGCCAAAAGGAGACGGCCAGCCCGGCCGCTGTTAACACGGCCGTCCGCGCCCCAAACGCCAGCCGCGCCCAGGCCGCCATCGCCGCCAGCAGCAGCAAACTGGCATAGACAGATGTCAGCCGCCCTGCCAGAACCGTCGGCCCGATCAGGGCCATCATCCCGGCGGTCGCATAATCAAACAACGGTTCGCGGCCGTACCCAATCGTGAAATAAATCGCTCGCTCCCCCTGCACAATCTCCCACGCCGTCAACCCGTGATCCGCCTCGTCATGCGTCAAACCCGGCGGCGCGTCCGGCAAGCGATGTAAACGCAAAAAAGCCGCCGCCAGCAGCGCCAGCAGCAACCATCCTTTCAATCCGTGTACCCGTTGCCGCCTCATTGCCGTTGGATGATACAGAAAGGGAGCAGATGGGACAAATACGGCCGTCCACCGCTATCCCCCCAAAGAAAAAACGCCGCACTATGACAGCGCAGCATTTTCATTAAACTGAGAGGGTTAGAGCCAAAGTCTACCAGATTCAGGCCAAAGCTTGTTTCGCAATTTCGACGACGGCCGTAAAAGCCTTCTCGTCGCGCACAGCCAGATCGGCCAATACCTTGCGGTTCAATTGCACATCAGCCAATTTCAGCCCATGAATGAAGCGGCTATAACTCATGCCATTTATCCGCGTACCCGCATTGATTCGGGTGATCCACAAACGGCGGAAGTCGCGGCGGCGTTGGCGGCGATCCCGATACGCATACCAATACGACTTCATCATCGCTTCATTGGCCCGGCGGAACAGCGTGCTGCGCGTGCCCCACTGGCCTTTTGTCATTTGTAAAATTTTCTTGTGACGACGGCGTGTGACCGTACCACCTTTAATTCTCATCGTTCAAACCTCGCATTTTCGGAGCCTGGACACTCAAGCCAGCGATGCTAACCGAGGCCAGGCAGCGATATTCGTCAAGACATCCGATTTCTCATCAATCATGATGTGGGCATACGCAACAGCGAGAAATCGGATGTCTGTATTCAATCATCAAAACTATGCCGGCGGATTCGCCTTATACTTTTTCAAATAAGGGGCCATGCGTCTGATCCGTCTGCGGTCGCCGGCCGACTCAACAACCAGCATTTTGGAAAATTGAGCCTTCGCGCGCTTCGATTTGCGGCGGCGCAAATGGCTTTTGCCACCCTTTGTCCGCACAATCTTGCCTGTGCCAGTCACCCGAAAACGTTTCGCCGCGGCCTTATACGTTTTGAGCTTATATTTTTTACTTTTTGCTTTTGGCATTTCTATCCCTCATGAAAAAACCCCCTCAGGGGTTTGGTTATGATTATTTCTGGAAACCCGCGAGGTTTTGGCGCATTATTGGATATGTCTTTCTCTGGCGGAAACCTCGTAGGTCTGAGACTATGTTGTTAAACTCTTTGGACTGAGCATGAGCGTCATAGACCAGCCTTCCAATTTCGGTCTTTGCTCCACATCAGCCACATCACTTAACTCTTCAGCCACTTTCAGCAAAGCATCCCGGCCAATTTCGGGATAAGTGATCTCTCGTGCCCGAAATCTCACCTGAAACTTGACTTTTTTGCCTTCTTGCAACCATTCTCGCGCTTTACGCACATGAATATCCCGATGAAAATCAGATGTGCGCGGGGTCAATTTTAACGTCTTAATCTCAACCAGTTTTTGCCGTTTTCGCGCTTCCTTTTCCTTCTTGGTCTTTTCGTAGGCAAATTTACCATAATCGAGAATACGGCAAACAGGCGGTTTCGCATTTGGCGCAACTTCAACCAAATCCAAATCGGCCTCCTGTGCCATTGTCATTGCCTGTCTTGTTGGAACTACTCCGTGATTATCGCCATTTTGATCAATGAGCCGTACTTCTGGCACACGGATCCGCCGATTGATGCGGTAGTTAATTTCACTTTTAAAGATAGGTTTACGTCTGCGTCGTTTTCTTATACTTCATTCTCCAGTTTAATAGTTACCCATAAACAACAAATAATCCGACCGAAAAGACCGGATCAGCCTGGAATGATAGCACAAGCCCAGAGGGGCGTCAAACGCTATTGCAGGAAAATGTTCAGGAGTATAAGCAACACGAACATGGCGGCAGCCAGCAGTAAAATATGGCGTAAATCTTTGATGACGTACGCATATTCAAGCTGGAAGCGCTCTTCAGCGCTGAGCCGGGGTTCGTCTGATTGTTTGCGGGCCGCGCGGCCGCGTCGTTTTTTGGACATTTATTTCTCGCTTGCTGGGATTCGAATTCGCCGAAAAAAGCCGCTGAGAACACAGAAATTTCCTGTTATTCGTGCAATTCGCGTCTTTTTTCAGCGCAGTCAGGATTTTAAGTCGGCAAAAACAATGATACGTTTATTGTTTACCCGATATGGATAACAGGAGATGAGGGTAGCGCTGGCATAATCCGTCTCTCCCATCACCCAAACATCGGTAGGGTCTACTATCTCAATTTTAGTAATCACGTAAGTGTAACTCTGCCGCTCAGTAGAGACAATGATTTCATCTCCCGGAGATAGTCTATCCAAATAGCGAAACACTTCGCCATAGATGTCATTGTGGCCGGAAAGCACCATGTTCCCCACCGTGCCCGGCAGCGCCGAACCGATATGCTGGCCCACCCCTTTTTTGAGCTGCTCCCAATCATCTCCCTGGATGATAGGACTGTCTACATCAATGGCGGGAATTTGAATGCGGCGGGACTGTTCCACGCTGGGCGTAGGGATGGGCGGCGGCACGTAGGCGTTGATGATGGGCAGCAAGTGGGCCGGAATGTCGCCCGCTTCGCCGGGTTCGGGGGAACGGCCGTCAATCGGGGGCTTGTGGCCGCTGGGCAGCACCACCACATCAATCACCGGCGTCGCTGTTGGCGTGGGCAAAGCCAGCGACTGGCTCTCTTCCCGCTGGGCGATAGCCAACTCCTGGTTCAATTCATTGCTGGTATCCACCAGGCTGATCAAAATGGCAAACAGGCCGATGACTGCCCCCACTTCCACCAGCAGCAGCAGCCAGTTGGCCCACCGCCGCCCGCGGCCCGGTTCTGGTTGGCGGCGCGCCGGTTTGGGTTCCGGTTCCGGCTCCCAATCTGGGTTAAGGACAAATTGGCGCATGGCGCCGGTGGGCATCGCCTGGGGGCGGGGCAAAGCGGGCGGTTGCGGATGAGGGGCTTCCAATCCTTCTATGTCAACCACGCGCCCCGCATCCCGCAGCCGCTGCAATCGGCGCAGCCGCCGCTGCCGCTTTTTGCGGTAAAGCAATCGTTGCAGTTATTCAACAGATAGGGCGTCTAACGGCCGTTCCTCATTCATCCTGTTTATGTTATCCGTAAATCGCAAAAGGTAAAGGGTCGCTCAACCAGCTTTAAGGTGATTGGATTAGCAGCGGCGGCGCTTCGGCAAACATCACCCCTGGCTGTTCTACCACCGGCAAGCGGTTGCCGGAGAGCCGGTCATACACGCCCACAATCGTCTGGTAACGGCCGGGCGCGGCATCCGGCGGCAGTGTGATGGGGTGAATTTGGAAGATGATGTCGCCGCTCTGCCAGTCCCAGGAAGGGGCGTCCAGCGCGTCCCGCTGGGCCAACACCTGGCCCTCAGTCGTCAATACCTGGGTGAACAATACCACATCGGTTAAATTGGCAGGCGGCACGCGCGGGCCAACCCGCGCCGGGTCTGTCACCTGCCAGATGGTGAGCATTTCGGCTGTGCTGCCGGGCGCGGTTGCCGGCGTCAGCCATTGCGCCGTTAACAACATCACCCCATCCCCAAAATTTGCCAGCGGCGCCGGCGGCAGCCAGGATTGGGCCGCCGTCACATTCCATTGGTAGCGGGTGAAGCCGGGGTCCAAATCATCAGGGCGCAGAGAAATGGCGTCTAACGGCCGTAACAACGCCGCCAACGCCGGATGCAATGGGGTGGAATCGGGGATGATGGCCTGCGCCGCCGCGCCGCCGGGCCAGATCAGGGCGTAGCGGGCATCCATCCAGCGCGCTGCCCAATCCGGCTGCGGCGCCAGCGCCAGGCTGATGGAGGGATCGTGCGCCGCACTAGGATACACGGTGGAAAGCGACAGCGGCCCGGTGATGGCCTCTGCTTCGAGATAGGCGATGGTTTCGACCAGCGTGTGCTGGTATGCGCCGCGCACCTCTGGCGACTGCCCCCAACGCCCAAAGTAATCGCGGGCGGTAAAGAAACCGGCCAATCCAATCCAGACGGCCGTCACCCCCGCCAACAGATACGGCCGTCCCAGCGGGGACGGCCGTCGCTTCCCGCCCAATCCATCAACCAACGCCATAAAACCAACCGCCGGCAGCAGATGCACGGCCGACAGCGCCGCCAGATTGCGGGTTGTATTCGCCGTCGGCCCGGTGATGAGGGAAGGGATGATGCCCACGCCAAACCAGAGCAGCAAAAAGGCATATGGCCGTTGCCGCCACCGCGCCAGAGAAACCAGAATGCCGACCGCGAAGAAAACGGCCGTCACCCCATCGAACACCGGCCGTCCGGGAATGTTGTACGCCAAAAATTGATCGCCGTAACCGGGCCAGACAAACGCCAGCAGCGCCGCCCATCCATTCTGCAGCAACGGCCGCCACTCCCCCCGCCGTAAATTTTGCAGCGGCCCATCCAACATTTCTAACCGGGTGATGATGTCCGGGTTCTGCCGCAAATAAATGAACATGGGCGTCACCAAAATCCCGGCCCCCACTAACCCTATCATCATTGGCCGCCATGATTTTTGGAACGAGTCCCGGTGAATCAGCCACAGGTAAATCAGAAAAATGGGAAAAACCAGCCACGCCACCCGCGCCGCCAGGTAAATGTGGATGGTGAAGGCGACGCAAGCGGCAAAACCGACAACTGCCCATTTCTTAGGCTTTTGCAATATCTGCCAGAAAAACCAGACGGCCGCCGTCATGAAAAAGGGCAGCATCCCGGCCCGCAGCGCTTCCCGGCTGGAAGCGACCGGCCAAAAGGAGACGGCCGTCACCGCGGCGGCGATGAGAGCGGTGCGCCGGTCAAACGCTCGTTTGGACCACAAATAGGCGACGACCATCGCCCCCAGGCCAAACAAGACGTTGACCAGCCGCAGCGCCAACAAGTTTTCGCCAAAGAGGGCCATGCTGCCCGCCACCGTGTAGCTGTATAACGGCTCGCTGCCGTAGTTGTAGGGGAAAAAGAAGGGAGTGACGCCATCCAGCACGCCCATCGCCTCACGGCCGTGATTGGCTTCATCATGGGTCAGGCCGGGGGGGACGGCCGTGAGTTGGTAGCTGCGCAGCGCCCACGCCAGCAAAAAGATGAGTAGCAATGGAAGAGAGCGTTTCAGAATTAAAGAGGGGAGAGGAGAGGGAATTGTCAATTGTTAATTGTTGATTTCTCAGCTACGGCGAACAGTTCCCGCTCAAAGAACCAGCGGAAGGGAGGCAGGTCGAAGGCGATGCGGCGCAGTCCGGCCATGACAAAACTCTCCTGCCGATTCTGGGGCGGCGAATCCAGCCACACTTTGCTCTTAAACCCGGCTTGACGCAGCGTCTGGCGCATACTGACGATGTCTTGCTCGTTCACATGCACATCCTGATTCACCGGGGTGATAGCGCGCGGGTCTTTGGGATACGCCCCGCCCTGTCCCAGCCAGGTACGCACCCGGCGCACCCAGGGGTAAGCATAGGCGTCGTACCAGCGATTGGGCGCGGTGTGGATGATGAAACGGCCGTCATCCCGCAACACCCGCCGCACCTCCACCATCGCCTCATGCAGTTCCCACGGATACAGATGTTCCACCACGTCAAACATCAGCACCCGGTCGAAATAGCCGGTGGGAAAAGGCAGCTTCTTGGCGTCAGAGCGGCACACCCCGGCTTTGATGGCGTGATCGGCGGCGGCCGCGCGCTCCGAGGCGATCACATCCCGCGTCATCCTGGCGGCTGCCTCAGCATAATCCATGCCAAACGCAGCGATGCCCAGCCGCATACAATGGCGCACAATTTCCCCCCGGCCGCAACCCACGTCCAACAGCCGCATTCCCGGTTTCACCCCAGCCACGGCAAAAGCGTCATGCAGCCGCCGCGAAAGATGCTGTCCTTCTGATTCCAGAAACACATCATACCCTTCGCAGGCGGTCAAAAAATACTCCTCTGTGTACAATTCAGAGGGCAACGATTTCTTTTGATTTGATGTCATAGTCCATTTGTAACTACTAACCCTCCCGGAGGTTGGCTTCTCTAAATCAGCTAACTTCTCGTGAACCTCCGGGAGGATGAGTTTGGCGCATTATAGAACAGCCGCCAATCAGCGTCAAAACGGCCGTCATCCGTTTACCCACCTGTCCCTTCAACGATTTATGCTATAATTTCAGCCGTTAAATCGGCAAAGGTTTAAGCATAATGACATCACGTTCCAACAAACGCCGCCAACGGTCGGGGATACGTCTGCCCCTATGGGCGCTTTTCACCATCGGCATCATCTTCACTGCCATCTTCATCGGCAGTTCCATTTGGTTGTTACGCACCGTCCAAACCATGGCCGCCACTTTTGAATTAAGCAACCCGGAGTTCGGCGCAGTGACCGACCCCGTCCCCGGCGCCGCCATCACCATTGACGAAAATAACCCGGAAAGCGAAAGCGATCCGTTGCCCATCATCTCCACCGACGCCCTCAAACCGTGGCCGGGAAAGGATCGCATCTCCATTTTGCTGCTGGGCATTGACCAGCGCTGCGAAGAAACCGGCCCCACCCACACCGACAGCATGATGGCGCTGACCATTGACCCCGTCGGTTTATCGGCGGCAATGGTGTCGCTGCCCCGCGATCTATGGGTGGAAATCCCCGACATTGGCCTGGATCGCATCAATCAGGCCCACTATTTTGGCGAATTGTATGAATTTCCCGGCGGCGGGCCGAGGTTGGCCATGGAAACTGTCGAGGCTACGCTGGGCGTCCCTCTGGATTATTTCGTGGCGGTTAATTTCGATGCTTTTGTCCAATTTGTGGATCAGATTGACGGCATTGATCTCGATGTGCCGGAAGCGATTGACGATCCCGATTACCCAGACCGCTGTTATGGCTATGATCCATTTTACATTAAGGCTGGTTTTCAACATCTGGACGGCGAAACGGCGTTGAAATATGCTCGCACCCGGGCCACTTTTGGCGGGGACGTAGACCGGGCCGCCCGGCAGCAAGCGGTGATCTTGGCCGTACGCGACCAGGTACTGCGGTTGGGTAAACTGACCGACCTCATCAGGGAGTCTCCCCAGCTATGGCAGAGCCTGCAACAAAATGTACGCACTAATTTATCGCTGGATGAGGCGCTGCAATTGGCGCTGCTGATGCAGGATATTCCCGCCAACAGCGTGCAATCGGCCGTCATTGATTACAGTTATGTCTACAACGAGACCACCCCGGACGGCCGTCAGGTGCTGGTTCCCAACCGGTCGGCCATCCGGGAGCTGCGCGACCTGCTGTTCACCCCGCCAGCCATCCCCACCCCGGTGATTGACAACTTGCCTGCCTTGATGCTAAATGAAAACGCGCGGGTGGCGCTTTACAACGGCACCAACGTTTTTGGCTTGGCCGCCGACACCCAGGCGTACTTAACTCAGTTCAACATCAATGTGACCGAGATTGGCAATGCTGATTCAGCCTCCTACCAGGCCAGCCAAATCATTGATTACGGCAATTATCCGCAGACAACACAATACCTGATCCAGTTGATGCACATTCCCCCGCTCAATGTCAGCGCCAGCAAAAACCCAGACGGCGAGTTTGACGTGCTGGTTATTATCGGCGCCGATTGGCAGGTTCCGGGAGCAGAATAATCGGAAAACGGCCGTCTTCACCAGAGCAGTTATGGCGCAGAATCGGACTGATTCTGCTGATCGCCGGATTTGCAGCCGCCTGCCGCCCGGCGGCAATAGAAGAAACGCCCACGCCGCCGCCCACGCCCAATACGCCTGAGCCGACGGTCGTCATCCCAAACGCCGTTCCCACTCCCACCCGCGCCCCCGAACAAACCAACACGCCGCCGCCCCGCCCCACCCCGGCCCCCACCAGCATCATCCCCGCCAATTGGCAGGATGTCGGCGGCGCATCAACCGGGGTCTCCCTCTCCATTCCGCCCGAATGGTTGGATGTTTCCACCCGCTTGGCAACGGCCGACGCCGCCAATCCGCTGGGGTTGGTTTTGTTGCTGCTCACCGATTCCGAACGCAGCGGCAGCGGCTTGCTGGCCGGAAAATCGTTGACGGATGGCGCGTTCGTGATGGGGCTGCGCGTCACCCAGAGCTTTGCGTCAGACGACCCGGCCGTCGCGTTGCAGCAGTTGGTAGATTCACTGGCCGCCAACAACCGGCTGCGCTCCTCTTTGACGGCCGTCCCCGATTTGAACGCGGCCGTGGTGGACATGAGCGGCGATCCGGCCCATTTCCTGGCAAACGGCGACGATTGGATAACCCGGCTCTTGCTCATTCTGCAGCCGCCAAACGGTAGCAGCTTGCCTGGCGGCTCACTCTTATTTCTCTTTTCCGCCCCGGCCGGTCAATGGGCTAACTTTGCCCCTCTTTTCGACCAGATGATGGCCGGCGTCGCGCCCCAGCAGAGCGGCACGGCCGTCGCCATCAGCGGCGGCGCGGCCCAGGTCAGCGGCGAATTATCAGCCGACGCCATGGTGGGGGGAAATTTGGCCGAAAACGGCCGCGAAGTGTGGTTATTCACCGCCGCTGCCAATCAATTCGTCACGCTGAATATCAGCCCAAATGCGCCCACGCTGGATTTAACGCTGACGATTATCGGGCCGGACGGCCGGGCGCTGGCGCAAGTGGACAATGGGTTTGCCGGCGTAGACGAACGACTGGTTGATTTTCCGCTGGCGCAGGGCGGCCGTTACCTGATCGAAGTCGCGGAGTATTTCGGGCAAGCCGGCCGGTATGACCTCACTTTGCAAATCAGCGACGAACCGACGCTGGCCGAAACGGGCCAGATTCAATTTGGACAAAGTTTGTGGGGCCAACTGCCGCCCAACACCCGCCATTATTGGACATTTGCAGGCGCGGCCGGTCAGCCTATCAGCATCGTCCTGGAACCGGCTCAAGAGCGGATGGACGTGATCCTCGACCTGTATAGCCCCGATGGCGAACGCATCGTGGCCCTGGACGAGGGCTTCAGCGGCGACGCCGAGGTCATTTCTGGCTTTGCCCTGCCCATCTCTGGCGTGTACACCATCCGCGTCTGGGTGTTTGACCACAATGGCGGCCCCTACACCTTGTCGCTGGACGAAGGGGAGGAAGTGACGCTCAATTTCTACGATGCCGGCGATCTGGCTTATGGGGAAACCCGCCAGGAGACGTTGCAGCCGGGAGAAGTACACGCCTGGTTTTTTGACGGCCGTCGTCTCGACCAGATCACCCTCTCCGTCACCCCATTGGACGCCAGCCTGGATTTGGACGTGTGGCTGCTCGATCCCGCCATCATCCGCATCGCCGCCGCCGACAACTTCACCGCTGGTGAAACTGAGGTATTGACCGCCGATCTGACCCAAGATGGACAGTTTGTGGCGCTGGTGCGTGAGTTTGAGGGGGTTGCCGGCGATTACCAGATTGAATTAACGGCCGTGCCTGCCGCCGCCCCTATCGAAGCGGGCCGCCTGCGGTATGGGGACGAAATGAGCGGGAGTTTGCCAGAAGGAAAGACGGCCGTGTGGCGCTTCTTCGGCAACGTAGATGATGTCATAGATATCTTCCTCACCCCGGACGGAGAGGCTGATTTGATCTTCTGGCTCATCAATCCGCAAGGCATCCGCGTCCTGGAGTGGGATCAATCCCAGGCTGGAGAAGCGGAAACCATCGGCGGCGTCACCCTCACCGCCGATGGGTTTTGGGGCATTGTGGTCAAAGAGTTTTACGGCGCGGCCAGCGATTACGCCTTGCTTGCCAGACGCACGCCCCGTCAATGATTCTGAACAAAATCAAACCGGATTAAGTTTTCGGCGCAACTGTCCCGGCTCTGAAATGTGTAAACCTGGGAAACGGGCGTGCCATTGGTACTTTCCAACTGCACGTTGTAGGTATACACGATCGGCGACACTGCCAGGAACTGTTCCCAACCAGAGGGGCTATAAGCCGGTGCGCCACCGACCGGCACCCGCTGGTCAATTTGATCCGTCCACACATGCACCTTGTAACTGCCGGGAATAACCGGCCGTCGGTCCAGGTCGAGCACTTCGCCGGCCACGCCCATCCAGTTGCACCCGGCGCTGTTGGCGTAGTTTTGCAGATAGAAAGGGCTGGTGTCCGACTTGGTGAAGGGGAAGGCGGATAATGTTGGACTGGGGGTGGGGGTTGGTCCAATCGGTGTTTCCGTGGGCGTGGCGGTAGGCGTATTGGTCGGCGTCGGCGTTGGCGTCTTGGTGGGGAAAACCAAGGTGGCGGATGGGGTCAGTGTGGGGGCGCGGGTATCGGTGGGAGCAAAGGTGACGGTGGGCGGCACCACCTGGGGCGTGAAGGTAGGTCCCAGAGCCGGCGTCGGGGTATGGGTCGGCGATGGGATTTCGGCGATGATGACCGGCGTCGGCAGTGCTGGGACCTCTGTTTCTGCATCGCCGAAGAGATTAGTCAACCCGGCGCTATCGAGCAGTTCCGGGGCAAACAAAACGGCCGCAAACCCCAAAATCACGATAAACGCCAGGGTAAAAAACATGGCTGTCAACACATTCGATAAAAATGAACCGCAGCCGCGACGCTGATTTCTACTGTTTCCACTCATTTTATCACCCACCGGTTCTAAAGCGTAAAACGAAAAACGAAATAGCGGTCGGGAAAGTCAGCCAGGTGATTGTTTTTCGCTTTATGCACAAACGGAGACCCCCGATTAAGATTCTGTATTCACGAAACGAATGATATTGGCTTGTTCTTCTTGCGTTTGCAGCCACTCTTGAAATGTTTTATTTAATAAAAGGTAGCGCATTCCTGGCGACAACGGCCGTTCCGCTTCTCGTTCTAATAGTTGCGCCAGGTAATAAGTCATCTGGCCGGTGGCGGCATCCGGCACGGCCACGACCTGGCTAATTTCATTCTCCTGCAGGGCAAAAGCGGCCGTGGCGATTTCAGGAACCAGCAAGCCCCATTCCGGGAAAAAGTCGAGGTCGCCGCCATTGACGGCCGTTCTCCGATCCAGCGAATACTGCTCCGCCAACGCCGCAAAATCAGCCCCATCTAGCAGTTGCCGCCGCAGCGAAGCCGCCAATTCGGCGTCATCTACCTGGATGTAACGGGCGTGAACCTGCTCTACGGCAAAGGGGACGTCGGCCACCACCGCGTCCCGCACCTGCGCGATCAACATCTCTTCGGCTAACGTCTGGCGGAACTCGTCCAGCGTGTATTGGTTGGCGTCCAGCCACGCTTCGAAGTTGCCGCCCTCATTCGAGGCGATTTGATACCGGGCTAACTCCGTCTCCACCTGCTCTGGCGTGACGCGAATGCCCAGGGCGTCGGCGGCCTGGGTGATTAGCGTCCGTTCGATCAAGGCGGTTAACACAGTTTGGGGATTATCAGAAGCGTCAGGCGGCGTCCCCAAAGCGGTTTGCGCCTGCTGGCGGCGGGCCAACTCTCTCTCGAAGTCGGCCAGGGAGATGGGCTGTTCGTTGACCAGCGCCGCCAATGGTTCGGAGGGCGTGGGCGAGGGCGGAATGGGGGTGGCTGTGGGCGGCGTTTGGGCAGGGACGGCCGTCGCCACCGGCGGGGATGGCGTGGGGTCGTTGGGTACGGCCGTAAGGCGCCCATTACCGGCCGACTCATCGCCGCAAGCCGCCAGGAGTAACAACAAAACCAAACTCCACAACACCCACACAGACTGATTTTTCATCAATTCTCGACCTTGCTTCAACATTATGTCGTGCAAATCATACGGCACATTATAACCGTAAAACGAAAAATGAGAAACGCGAATGAATTCGCGGCAACAACTGCAAAACCGGCCTTCGCCGGTTAGCGCCCAGTCGGCGAAGGCCGACTTCGTAACCGTAGCCGCAGATTTATCTGCCGTGTTGTTCAATTCAACACGTTCAACAAAAATATTGCGCCCACGATGAACAGAACAGCCAGACAGCCGATACGAAAGAGCGCGGCCGTCAGCTTCAGCGCCATCCGCGCCAGAAACAGCCCTACCAGCAAAACCGCCGCCAAAATCACCATCTGCGTCAATTCGCCTGTCGTCAATCCGAAATTCGCTAATGAATCAGCCATTTTCATAACCTCCTGGCATTTGACGGTATTCAGTTGGCAGTATTCAGTATCCAGTATTCAGTATTCAGTTGGCATTGTTACTGATTACTGAACACTGATTACTGCTTACTGACCACTGAACCCTGTTTGATGACCATTTTCACCAGATTTGTACCATAACGATAGCCTAACTGCCGGTAATCAGCTACGTCCAGAATGAGGATGTCCGCCTGTTTGCCTGGTTCCAAGCTGCCGATTTCATCCCCCCGGCCGATGGCGTGAGCGCTGTTGAGGGTGGCTGCCGCCAATGCCTGCGCCTGCGTCAGTCCCATGTAACGGCAGGCCAGCGCCATCACCATTTGCATGGATTCGCACCAGGTGGTGCCGGGGTTGAGGTCAGTTGCCAACGCCAATGCCCCGCCCGCCGCCAGAATGGCTTTGGCCGGGGTGTATTCGCTGTGTCCCAGGCCAAAAGGCGTACCCGGCAGGCCAACGGCGACGGTGTTCCCCTGCCCCAGGGCAGCGATGTCGGCGTCTGGCGTTTTCACCAGATGGTCGGCGGAAACCGCGCCCAGTTCGACGGCCAGTTTGGTTCCGCCCAGCCCTTCAAATTCGTCGGCGTGGACTTTGAGCCGGCAGCCCAGTTCGGCGGCGCGGGTGAAAATGCGCCGGGTTTGGGCCACGTCGAAGACGCCCGCTTCGCAAAATACGTCGCAAAAGAGGGTGGTTTGGCGGCGGCGCATCCAGTCGGCCCCGGCAGGCAGGAGTTCGGTGATGATGTGTTGCACGTAATCGTCGGTACGGCCGCTCCACTCTTCCGGCACAGCGTGAGCGGGCAAAAAGGTGGCGGCCAGTTCGATGGGTTGGCGTTGGTTTAGCTGCCAAATGGCGTCTAGCTGTTTTAACTCGGCCGCTTTTTCCAGACCGTACCCCGTCTTGGCCTCGGCGCTGGTGGTGCCATGCGCCAGCATCCGCGCCAGGCGGGGCAGGTTTTGGACCACTAGCTGCTCCAGGCTGGCCGCCCGCGTCTGGTACACGGTGGACATGATGCCGCCGCCCGCCGCCATGATCTCCATGTACGTTGCGCCGCCCAGCCGCATCTCGAATTCGTGGGCGCGGTCGCCGGCCCAGGGCAGGTGGGTGTGCGGGTCCACAAAGCCGGGGGTGAGGCAGCGGCCGTGCGCATCAATGGTGGTTTCGGCGGTGTATCTGGCTCTCAGGTCAGCCGAGGGGCCGGTTTCCAGGATACGGCCGTCCGCCACCGCCACCGCCCCATTTTCGATGATGCCCAAATCCCCCAACCGTCCCCCCCGCTGCGGCCCATCATGGCCGGGAACCACGCAAACCTGACTGGCTGAATGAATTAACAAATCAATTTTCATTGCTTCCACTCATTTTTCTCTCCTGTTTTCTCTATGTTCTCTGTGTCCTCTGTGGCTTCAGCTTCCTTTACCCAATACGCCAAAATCAACACCGAAATCAACATCAGCACGGCCGCCGTCACCCCATTGCCTAAAAACCCGGCGCGGAGGGACACTTCCGGCCCGATGAACGAACCCAGCGCCCGCCCCAGGGCAAAGGCGGCCACGTTGACCGACATGACCACGCTGCGGGCGCTGGGAACCAGCTCCGTCAGCAACGGAACGCCGCCGACGACCGTCACCTCGAAGGTGAAGAAGAGGAGGAATAATGTGACCAATGCCCCGGTGAGGGAGGCGGCCGTCATCGAGATCGCCACATAGAACAGCGCGTTCATCAACCCGGTGGTGATGATCACCCGCCGCTTACCGAAGCGATCCACCGACCATCCGGCAAACAGTTCGCCTGTGATTTCTGCCATGCCGATCACCCCGGACGCCAGCCCCAAGCTGGTCAACGTCAGGTCATAGCTTTGCTCCATCCAATCGCCGAAGATGATGAACAAATTTTCATTAGCGGCCATTGACAGGGAAGTATAAGCCGCCATGGCCCAAATCACCCGGTTTTGGCGGATGATCCGCCACATTTGCCGAAAACCGGAGACGCGGCCGGTATGACGCGGGCTGGGGGGCAGGACGCGGCGCAGGCCAACAGCGGCCAGCACGGCCAACGCCGCCAGCCCGACGAAGGGGGATGACCAGCCCCAACGGGCGATGGCAAAGCCGACCGCCGGGCCGCCCAGCAACAATCCCGCCGACCAGGATATTTCGGTGATGGCAATCGCTTTGCCGCGCGCGGCGTAGGGGACGGCGTCGCCCACATAAGCCTGCATCGCCGGGTCGTAAATCACTTTGGCGATGGAGATGGCGATGAGGGCAATGCCCAGCGGCCAGTAGGCGGGCCAGAGGAAGATGAAGAGACAGCCGCCGCCTAACAGCAGTAAGGCGCCGACCATGACGACGCGACGGCCGTACCGCTCTGACATGGGGCCGAACAAGGGGCTGAGAAAACCGGAAAAGTTGCGCAGGGTGATGAGCTGGTAGACGGCCGTCAATTCTACTCCCAGTCCCCGCGCCAACGCTGGCGCAAAGGGATACACCATGCGCAAACCCGTGTTCATCAACAAGCGGGCCAGCGAAATCGCCGTCAACTGCATGGGGAGGGAACGCTGCTTTCCAGACACGGGCAGAGTGTAACCGACAGCGATACGGGCGACAAGCGCGGCGACAAGCGCGGCGACAAGCGCGGCGACAAGCGCGGCGACAAGCGGGCGACAAGCAGACCTTACTTTTTCCGCCCGCCGGTGTTAAAATCGAAACCTATGAGCAAATCTAGATCATCTGTCTTTGCCAATTCGCCAACCGGGCGCATGGCCGTCGCCTTTTTAGTTCCTTTGTTGACGGCCGTCCTCCTCAGCGCCGTTTTCCTCAACCCCGACAACCCGCAGGCCACTGCCGCCGCCTTTTTTGCCGGGATGGGCATCGCCAGTTGGTTGATCGGCTGGCGTCGGTATGGGCTGCCAGGGCTGGGCTTGCGCGGGCGACGGCCGCTCTATGCCAGCATCGGTTTCGCCGCGTTAGGCTGGATCGTCTTCCTGTTGTTCCGCTTCATCTTCGTCCGCGTCGTCGGCTTTGGCCCCGCCGATTCCACGCGCAGCTTCATCTTCCTGCTGTTGTTTGAGGCGTTTGCCGTCCAGTTGTGGGCGTATGGCCTGCTGTTCCGCGTCCTGGCCGACTGGCGCGGGCCGTTGGCGGCGGCGGTTGGCAGCGGCGTCATTTTTGGCGCCATCGCCTACCTGCTGTTTCAAGAATCCTTTTTCGGCGACCTGACCAGTCTGCTCTACTTCATCCTGTGGGGCGTCTTTTACGGCGTCATCCGTCTGCGTACCGGCTCCATTTTGGGCAGCGTCGTCATTCAGGCGATGCACAGCTTTACCGCCTGGGTGGTCATGCCGCCGCAAACGCCGCCGGTCGTCAGCGAGGTGCAAACGTTGTATCTGGCGGCAGGCATCGCCTATCTCATCTTCATCTGGCGACTCTGGCCCAAAGAAGAGGCGGATTATCGGGTATAACGCCAGTATTCAGTCATCCAGTATTCAGTTTTCAGTCAAGTTCGCCTCCAGCAAGCGCACACTGAAAACTGAAAACTGCCTGCTGAATACTGACTTGGGAAGATTGACATGTTGAAGCTAAAAGTTGTGGTTGATGATCGGGCGCGGCTGGTGACGGCCGCTCTCGCCGCCAGCGATTGGCCCGTATACGAACAAGATCAAGCGCCCCACGCCGTCCATGCCCACAGCAAACAACTGCGCCAATTTATGCAGCCCTATCGCACCCATCCGGCGGTGGTGGGGGTGAATGTGGGGCTGGCGCAGGGCACGGCCGTATCCGACTTCTTCACCGCCGCTCTGCGCTGTACCTGGCCCGGGCTGGAGCCAACCGAACCCTTGCCTTACAGTTTGCGCGATGGCATTTGGCTGCAAGCGCTGGCCGATTTTGGGCGGGAAACGGCCGTTGCCGGATTCTGGAACGAACACGCCGCCCAATGGCAGGCAGCGCAGGCGGGATTAGCTCGAATTTTTGGCGAGAGCGACATCATCTCCTTCATCAGCCAGTTGTTGAGCAGCCCAGTTTCGCGCAAAACGGCCGTCATGCCCACCATCACCTACCCCATGCTCAACCCGGTATTGGCCAACACCGCCGAAGCGCTCTTTTTCATCCTGCCCCCGGCCAAAGCGTGGGGCGAGTCTCCGCCCTGGCCGCACGGCGAAGACCCCGGCTGGGCGGTGGCGCAGACCTGCCGCCATCTGGCCGCTCATTTCCTCAAGAGCAGCCTGGAGCCGCTGGATGAAACCGGGCAAAAGCTGCTGATTCATGCGGCCGTCACCCTTTGCCTGGCAAATGATTTCGACGAGGCGGAAGCGATGGCCTACCTGGTACGCATCAAAAAAGAGCGAAATTTACCCCGCCTGCCCCTCATCGTGGAAAAACTGAGGGAGCATCTGGCGGCGGCGGACGGCCGTTCGCTGGCACATCTTTTTACGTGACGTGAGAGACTACAAAAGTTTCCCAAACTTTTGTAGTCTACCCCCCGAAATGGTGGTGTTTTATGGCAACAAAACAAATTTCCCCCGTTCACCCCGGCGAGATATTGCTAGAAGAGTTTCTCAAGCCACTCGGCATCAGCCAATACCGGTTGGCAAAAGAATTGAAGGTATACCCGCGTAAAATCAATGAGATCGTTCACGGTAAGCGGGCTATAACGGCCGATACCGCCTTGCGGCTTAGTCTCTATTTCGGCACAACGGCGGAGTTGTGGATGAACCTGCAAACATTGTACGATCTAGAGAAAACCAGAGATTTGATCGCAGATCGGATAAAGCAAGAAGCGCAGCCATTGCTCCGCGAAGATTTTATCCCGACAGCCGCTTGATTCTGCTTTCCGCTCTCTGATTTCTGTCTGCAACGCATTGACAACCAACCGCTGTCTGTTTACCCTATCAGTATGGCACTTGGCAGACTTACTATCACGCCACCGTTGGCGGAAACGGCCGTCCACACTCTGGACGCGCCGGAACTCATCGTGGGCCGCTCCCCCCAGGCCGACATCACCATCCCCGACCCGCTCATCTCGCAGCAGCACGCCCGCATCACCAGCGACGGCGACGCACTCTGGATCGAAGACCTCGGCTCCACCAACGGCGTCTTCGTCAACGGCTTGCGGCTGACGCCGGGCATCCCCGTGCCGCTGCCGGATGGGGCCAAGCTGGAAATGGGCGACTCGACGCTGCAATTCTCCGCCGCGCCGCTGATGCCGTTGGACGCCACTCTGATCACCCGCTCCCCGCTCGATGACACCCTCACCCCCCAGCCCGACGCCCCATTTTGGAAAAATCGCTGGGTTCCGGCAGGGGGATTGGCTCTCCTGGGACTGCTCATCCTCATCGCCGCCTTCTTGCTCTGGCCCCGGCCGGACACGCCGCCCGCCATCACCGCTGACACCACCGCCACGTCTACCGCAACCAGCACGCTGCCGCCGCCAGCCGTCAGCCGCACCCGGATTGAGCCATGCCCTGAGCCGCCGATGCTGCCCATTGTGCCGCCCTCCTTCACGGCCGTCGCCGCCAACCAACCCGCCAACCCCGCCCTCTATGCCATCCCCCTGTTGGAACTGCCTTTTCCTTACGATGGCGGCAATGAAAATTTTGGCGGAACCGGCGCCCAATTCCGCGCCGCCGTACAGCGATCCTTCAGCGGCGGCCGCATCAACAGCTTTTTCGACCATTTCTACCCGCTTTACCCAGCGCCAACCGATGCGTCCTCTCTCTTTGGCCGCGAACCGGCCGAACCCCCCATCGGCGGCAGCGTCCTCATGTTTGACGGCCAGTTGAGCGGCGGCGACTATTACAGCGGCCATCCCGCGTATGATTTTTCCACCTTCATCCCCCGCCAGCCCGCCACGCCGGTGTTTGCCGCCGCCGATGGCGTGGTTTACGACGTGGGCCAGCACTCCTCCGGCGCGTTGTTCGTCAAATTGGTACACGCCGTCCCCGATGTGGGTGATTTCCTCACCATCTACTGGCATCTAAATCCGGACGAATTTTTCCAGGCGATGCAGGGACGGCAGGGGGAAACGATTACGGCCGGAACCCGCATTGGCACCATGGGCAACACCGGCTGGAGCAGCGGCCATCACCTCCATTTTGAAGTGCGCTTTGACCGGAATGGGGATGGCGCATTTACCGCCGATGAGTCGGTAGACCCCTTTGGCTTCATCCCCAGCCCGACTTACCCCGCCGACCCCTGGGGACAGCCCGTCAGCTTCACCGACGGCCGCGGCAATTTGTACACCCATGCCGCCAGCGTCAGCCCTTATCTGTGGCGGCATCCGTTGGGCGCGGCCGTCCAAATCCTGGAAAGCGGCGGCGGCCAGGTTCCGTTGGCGGGCGTTGGCGGCGAAGGGGGGCTGTGCGCCCCGGCGCGTTCCCTGCCGCCCGGCGGTACCGTTTTCTACTCCTACGCCCCCGACCCGCCGCCCACGCCCAATCTGGCGGGGACAGGCGAAGGCTGCGTTCTGTCCGCCATCGCCCCGGATGGCAGCCCGGCGACTTCGTTTGACACGGCCGCGCGTGTGGAACTGCCCTACAATCCGGCCGAATTCTCCCATCTCGACCCGGACACCGTCGCCATTTACTGGCAGGACGCGGGCAGCAGCGATTGGTATCCGCTGCCCACCCAGTTTGATGAGGAACGGGGCGTCGCCGCCGCCGAATCGAGCAAGCCGGGCCACTGCGCCCTGCTGGGTCAACCCACCCAGGACGTGACGAAGCCGCGAACCAGCATCGAAGTCAGCGGCGAGCGGGGAGTGGACGGCGCCTTTTACGACGTGGTGACGGTCAGCGCCAGCGCCAGCGACGCCGGGGGCGTGGCTAAAATCGAGTACAGCCTGGACGCGGGCGACACCTGGCGGTTGTACACCGGGCCATTCACGTTAGCGGCCAATGGCATCCCCGAACCGCTGCCGGACGAGATGGAGGAGGATTTTGGCAGCGGGCCGGGCCGGTTCCTGGTATTGTTTTCCACCACCGACACGGCGGGCAACGTGGAAGAGCCGCCCGCCTTTCGCCGGATTGTGATCGATCCGTCGAAAGCGCCGCCGCCGGAAACGACGCCGACGCCAACGCCGACTTTCACCCTCACGCCTTCACCGACAACATGTGTGCCCAGAGTGACGGCCGTGCTCAATGCCAATGTGCGCTGGGGGCCGGGTCTGATCTACGAACCGCCGGTGGCGGCCATGGCTGTGGGCGAATCGGCCCCCATTTTAGGCAAAAACAGCGATGGCAGTTGGTGGCAGATTGACCTGAACCCCAATGCGGCAACTCAATTTTGGGTGGCGGACTCGGTGGCGGAAATCAACTGTGGCCGGGAGGATGTGCCGGTGGCAGCCACGCCTGTGCCGCCCACCTTCACGCCCACGCCCACCCAGACGCCCACCTCCACGCCGACCAGCACGCCAACAACCACGCCCACGCCCACCCGTACTCGTATCCCGGACAAAAGGCCGCCCGGCGTCAGCGCCAGCCATTCGCCCACGCTGGTATGGGAAAACAGTCAGGTCACATTCACGGCCACGGCGTCGGATAATGTGGGGGTGGCGCGGATGGAGATTTGGATACGGCCGTCTGCTAACGCACTTTGGGTAAAAGCCAAGACTTGTTTGGATGCCACTTTCTGCACCTATCTGGGCGGCCCCTACACGCCGGGCACGGTGACGTACATCGCTTATGCCTGGGATGCGGCCGACAATGTGGGCAACAGTGGTCAGATCAGTTTCAACGTCTTGTCTATTCCGCAGTAGCGTTTCAATCTTTCCCGAAAAGCCACAGAGGACACAGAGAGCGCAGAGGGTTGTTTCTTTCTTTAGCGCTCTCTGTGGCAAAAGTTCCCTAGCCAAATGGCAGCAACGGCCGTTGCCAGGGAATCGCCAGGAAAATCGCCGCCATCGCCAAACTAAACAAAATCGCCGTCTTTTTGTGCCGGGCGTTATCAGCCGTGGTGCGCTCGACCAGCGCTGTCCCAGCGTGTACCAGGGCCAGCGCCAAAATCATGTAAAAGATGTGCTCAACGGCAAAGAAGCGCATTTCCGGGTCGGACATGGCTGCGCCAAAATCGTCAAACGCCGACTGTATCACCGGACTGAGAAAAGCATACAGCATCAGTCCCAACAACATTTGCACATCCATGCTGATGGTAAAAGCCAGCCCTAATTTTTTATCCAGAATCGCCCATTCTTTTCCGTTGAGCCAGCCATAAATCGCCCGTCCGGCGGCGGCTAATCCGGCTAACACGACCAGCCAACGAATGATCGAATGCAGCGTTAACACTGTTGTATACATGTGGTTCTCCTCGTTTTCGTTTGATCCATTCCCCGGTGTCGGGGAATTCAAAAACGACTATATGCCATTAGTTCCGAATGTCAACCAACCGCCGCAGTCAACCTGTTTGATACTAGAGTACCGGGGACAAAATGGCTATTCCCTACCGGGGAAAAAAGTGGCAAACTATGAGAACTTGGTGATAGAGGTATGTAAGATGATGATTTTAATGGTATCTGTTTTCGCTTTTTTTTATATGGTATTGTTTTGGCAGAAAACACGGCAGTTACAGCTGGCGGCGCTCCATCACCAACAACGTGATCCCCGCCCCTAACATTCCCCACCCCTTTGCCGCCAGCAAACAGGCCGGTCAATTGACCGGCCTGTTTTTTTGTCTAGCAGGCTGTCGGAGAATGATTTAATGGATACACGGATGATACGGATCTAACGGATTTACACGGATTTTCCCTTATTTTATCCGTGAAAATCCGTCCAATCCGTTCTACCCGTGTTGCTATTTCGACTCTTCCGACAA
>JAJRVV010000083.1 GCA_024277135.1 Chloroflexota bacterium
CGCCCCTATCCGGATCAGTGACACAACCCTTTTTTAGTGTTGGAACAAGTCAGGCCTGTTAGTTTCAAACAATTTCATAAGACCAGCATAATCTTGTATTTTTTCTGTAATTAAGAAGGATTTACCTCCCATTTGTTGGGTAAAGCCTATCAAAGAATAAATTGGGCTAATGTGATCTATCCGAACGCCGTGCATTTTGTATCGTTTCATGGAGAGGAAATGCACTTTGATAAATTGGACATCTTCCCATCGCAACCATTGACTTTGATAGAAAATCGTTCTGAGTTGGAAACCATCATTTCGGAGTCGAATATCGGGTGTCATCATATTTACAGAAATTGCACCAAGTGTAAGGAAGAACCCTACCAATAGACTCGCTGGCACAGAAGTTATATCCTCAGTTGTAGGATTATCGTTGGTAACAAACTGCAATATTGACAAAATTGGAACAATTGTAGCTGCAAGAGAGAATACTATAAGCATTATCAAATTTATTCTCTTTTGAAATTTGGGATATTGGTAAGTTTTGTAGTCCATAAATACTTGTTTTCCTGTTATAGCTTTAGAAACGATAAAGTTAGTAATAATTGGGACAACCCGAAGGGTATTATTCAGCGAGATAAGTATAAAGCATCCATGTGTAACCAATACTGTAACTTAATTCCGCTTCCACTCCAGCTGAATACATAACTGTCAAATTGTATGTGTCATTGCTCGTTGCGCCTAAAATCTTATCTCCAATATGCCAATCACTGGACAACCCTAGTATTTTCCCTGAAAAATCCCCTTGTACAGTACCACCAACACCAGGGATAGCTCCTCCAAATGTAAATCCTGTGCCCCACCCTGTGTATGCAGAATTATCTGGAGCATTAAAACCCAAGAAAATCCCCCCTGCACCGGCAACACCTGCCTGAGCTCCGAATGTTCCATTCAAGTTAGCCAAAATGCTAAACTCACGGCTGTTAAAATTCCAGAGGAAATCAAAACTCACATTTCCTCCAGCACCGAAAGAACCGCTTAAATCTAACCGAACGCCAAAAACATCCCAATTCCCCCTTTCAAAAATCTGTTCCCTTGCAAAGTCATCATCAAGAGTTAGCTGAATAGTCTCTATAATGTAGTTTCGTTGATAGGCATCTAAATCACCAAATGTATCTTGAAAAAAAGTTAGTTGATCATATTCCATCAAGCCAAGAAATTCTAAATCTATGTCATATAAATGCCAGAGTTGTTCGGCTATTGACCAACAGGCATCATCACCAGTTTCTGCACAATGTCCAGTGGGGTCAGTGAAGTTAACAGGATTGTTGTAAACGTACGAATAGCGGTTGAAGCTTTGGGGGTTGGTGGGGTCTGGTATAATGGTGTCGGGGCTGATGAAACGGCCGATTGCCGGATCATACCACCTCGCTTGCATATCTATCAACTTAATGTAAGCGTTCTCGACATGCCCGGTGAATCCCCGGTCCGTCACCCCGTTCGGCCCGCTGCCCGGCCGGTAGCCGCCAAAGGGGGTGTACTGCGTCACAATGGGCGGCTGGCTGCCATCGCTTATCTGCATGGCGCCGGCGCTGCCCAGGTGGTCGTTGTACAGGTAGAACAGGCCGTTGTTGGCCGGGTCGGGGTCGCCGCTGACGCGCACGGCTACGGCTTGTCCCGCCAGGCTGTACGTCACCCGTTCAATCACAATGGGGGGCACAGTTTGTACCGCTAACGAGTTTGTGGCGGCATTTGCCCGGCCGTCACTCACCCATAACTTGACGCCGCCTTTCCCTAATGGTTCCGACCGGAATTGACAAGTTTTACAAGGGCCTGGCGGGGGTTCTATTACTTTATTGCTGGTCACGGTCACGGTTCTGACCGTGGAACCGGCGCTGTTGGTACAGGTTAATGTGTAATAGTGGGTCTCAAAACTGCCTATCCCTGGCATGGTTTGGCTGCCACTGAGCGGTTTGCTGCCGCTCCAGCCGTTTGATGCGGCACAACTGGCGGCATAAGAACTGCTCCATCGCAGTGTAAACGAGGTGTTGGGCAATATAGTTAGAGAGGTTCTGTCATTGGCAGTAAGGGTTACGGATGGCTTGAGCAGGCGCACCGTCACTGTTTTGGTGGCTGACCCGGCCGCATTGGTGCAGGTCAGCGTATAGCTGCGCGTGCCGCTGCTGAAGCCGGGCATACTGGCACTGCCATTCAAGGGCTTGCCGCCGCTCCAGCTGCCTGATGCGGTACAAGCGGCGGCGCTGGTACTACTCCACCGTAAGGTAAATCCGGCGCCGGGAGCGACATAGAGATATGTGCGGTTATTCGCCGTCAAACTGACCGTAGGCGGGCTGAGGGGAATGGAGACTGTCACGGTTTGGGTGACGGAACCGTTGGCATTGGTACAGGTGAGGCTGTAGGTGCGGGCGCCGCTGGCAAAGCCGGCTATCACTTGTGAACCATCCGGCTCTTTGCTGCCCGACCAATTCCCGGATGCGGTGCAGCCGCCGCTGTATTGGGTATCCCAGGCCAACGTAAAGCTGGTGTTGGCCGGTACAATGAGATTTGTCTCCCCATTGGCGGTTAGGGTTAAGGTTGGCGCGGACCAAACATAGGTCACTTCATAACCGGGGAAGGGGGTGAACGTTTGGGTTTCGTCCGGCTGAACCGTCTTCACCCGGCTGCCGCCGGCGTCGTAAACGAAGGTGGTAATGTCGCCGGTGGCAGTGTTGGTCACCTGCACCAGCCGGTTCTCCACGTCAAAAGCCTGGGTGAAATTCCCGGTCGTGTCATTGCGGGCCATCATGTTGCCGTTGGCGTCGTAGCTGAAGGTTTGGCTGCCGCCGACACTGGTGACGGCATGGGGCTGGGTGTGGTCGTAGCCTCGATTGAGGGCGGGGGTGTAGTCGTATGTGTCCCCGTTGAAGCTGGTCATGTTGCCGATGGCGTCATAGTCGAAGGTGTGGTTGTAGGGGGCCGGGCCGGCGACAGCATCAGCCGTCAGCAGCCGGTTGAGTGAATCATAGCTGAAGGTTTGGGTATCGGTTTCACCGCTGGCGACGGCCGTCATCTGCTCAATATTCCCTACCGCGTCATACTGGTAACTGAAGTCGGGTAGGGCGTCATTGGCCGTCCCATGCCGAATCGCTTCCAGGCGGAAGTTGCCGCCGGCGTCGAAATAATCATACGCCGTCGCCTTGTTGTTGCCCCGGATAAGCTGAGTCATCTGCCCCTGGATATTGTGGCGGATGTCAGTGACCAGCATATCCGGCCCCGCTTGCAGGGTGTCGGCGCCCATGATGTCATAGGTCATGGCGATGGTCTCGCCGTTGGGGTAAATCATGTTGGTCGGCCGGTTCTGGCCGTCAAAGGCGGTGGTTTGCATGGTGTAGGGGCGATTATCAATCGTCCGCGTCTGCAAAACGACTCGGCCACGAGCGTCATAATCAAACAGGTCAAAGTTCTGCGCCGGGGTTGGCCCCCAACTCACCTGCGCCAGCCGTCCCACGCCATAATTGGCGGCGCTGTCGTAGACGTAGCTGGCCAGATGGTCATTCCCCGACGCCGGCAGCGGGGCCGGACATTCATCTTGTGGACTGCTATCCTGCGCCTTGCCCGTCAGCCGGTTTAATTCATCATAAGCGAAGCAAATCGCCTGCCCTTTGGCGTCCGTCTGCCGCGTCAGGCTGCCGGCCGGATTGTATTCGTAGCTCCATGGCCCCATGTCCGGGTCATTCATCGTTGTCTTTCGTCCCAGAGCGTCATAGGTCATGGTGATGACGCTGCCGGCGGCATCAGTGACGCTGGTCAGGTTGTTCAAGGTGTCGTAAGCGTATGTGGTGCGATTAAATTCTAATTCGACGTAATCATCGAATTCCAAAATCGAGCCGTTGGTATTGACTTGAATCAGGAACTGCCAACCGGGCTGTTTCCAGGCGCTGTCCTTGCTCAAGCGGATTTCCGCCCGGTTAGCCGGGTTGCCCTCTTCCCACACTAAAACCGTGAAATAGGCGGATGATTGGCTGCCGCGCAGCATCGTGCGATACCAGGTATTGGCTTTGAACGGCAAGAGATTGGTGCGGCTGTAGCTGCTCCCGGTGTATTCCACCAACTCTATTTGGCCGCCGTTCATTTCAATGGACCAGCGGCGATAATTGCTTGTGTTCCAGGTTCCGTAGTGCAGCGCCATCACCGACCGTAAGTTACTGTTTGCCGAACGAAACGAGAATGAGACACCGCCATCGCCATCAGTAACCAGGTTGCGACGAATTCCAGGTGACCAGGTACCATTACCGGTGATTTCCACAACGCCGTTGTTGACAACAGCATTATTGACATTCGCCCAACCGCTGAAATCCCCATCCTGAAAATCATCCTGGAAAGCATCCACCGATTCGTCGATTTTTGTTAATCGGCCAAAAGCATCAAAGAAGGAGGTTTTTATCTGCTTCATGCTGTCCAGGTTATACACACTCAGATACCCCATAATGGCGCTGTTTTCCGTATTGTCTGGCGCGATTATTTTGACGGGTCGTCCTTGTTCGTCAAATACAGAGGTGGTGTGGGGGTAGGCAAAACAATCGTCGGCCCGGTAGGGGGTTGTCGTATCCCACACGTAGGGCGTCACCCCATATGGCGTTGTTTGGCACACTACCTGGCCGCGGGCGTCGTATTCGGTGGTGGCGATGACATCCTGCGTCCCCGCGCCGTCTATCTCAGACGCTACCGCTTGCATTTGCACCACCCGGCCCAGGCCATCGTAGAATTGGCGCACAATCTGCCCGTCCTTGGGGTAGGCGGCTATCAGCAGGGGGGATAGAAACTGGACGCCGCCGTTGGCTGCGGGGTCGTCCCAATACTCGTACCGCATGGTGGGGCTGCTGTCGCTGTCTCCCGGCTGGATGAGTTTGGTGAGACGGCCGTACCCATCATACCGGTACTGCGCCACCGTCACCCCATTATTCACATCCGTCACCGCTGCCGGCAGCCAGGGGAAGCTGGCGTCATAGGATGTCCTGGTTTGGTGGCCTTTGGCATTCGTCACGGTTTCCGGAAACAGTTTATTGCCGTTGCCATACCCAATCTGGCTAATGGTAGTTGCCGATTGTCCGGTCCCATCGAAATCACCCAAAGCGGGCTGTGTGGCATCCCAGCCACTGCCTACTGTAGCCACAACAGCGCCATAATCATCATATGTGATAATGGTCGTTTGATTCCCATAGGCGTCATAACCATAACCGGTATCTATCGTCTGATACTTTTCTTTGCTGCTCGAACCATCATAGTCCACAAAAGAAACTTGCGTCCGGGTGGCTGTCAATTCTCCCTTATCCAGGGTTTGGTTATCCGGGTCCGTCTGTCCATCATAAAGCGAGAGCGTCCGCGCCAGATAATTACCGCCGCCGTCCTCTACACGGCTTATCCAGGGAACGATGAGCCAGACAGTTTGTTCGGGATTAGCGGCGTTGGCGACATAGCGAGGCTGGTACCGGGTGACTTCACGACGCACCATTTGTCCAGCATTGTCGAAATAATCTATTTGGGTTTTGAACCCATATTGGTCGCCACCCTGTTTGAAAGTTTCATAGCGATAATCCTGGCGAGTTGTGATTGATTGGTTGCTGGCTGTGTCAGTAATGGTGGTGGTAGCGCGCTGCAAGCAGACAAAGGTGACGGTGGCCGGCAGCGTCCCTACCTGGCAAGTGCCGTCGTTATACCCCCAGACATTATCTACCCGGCCGACCTCGGTGACGCCATCCGCTTCATATTGAATCGTTTGCCACTCCCGGCCGCGCCGGTAGTATTCGCCAGTCACATATTGATGCAGGGTGAGAGATTGAGCGACACTATTGCCGTCCAATAACTTGACTTTCGTCCACGCATGGCCGACTAGGGAACCGTTCTCTTCAGCGCCATTCAGGTCTGCACAGTTGTTGCCTCCTGTCGCGGGCCAATTGTCACCCCACTGGTTATAACAGGGTTGGCCATAGCTGTAATCCCAAATCTGAATTGGCTGGCTGCTCAAACCATCGTATACCTTCTTTTGCTTGACCCGGTAATTGTAAAACCCCTGCCAATCATCGCCCCGGCCGGGACCATCAGACTCGTAGCTGAATTCGGTACGGCCGCCATACCCATTGGCAATGGTTACAAGCCGCCAGTAAGGGAAGGAGTCATTTTCCCAGGTTCCCCCCATACACCCGCCCAAACCCGCCAGACAGGCATCCTTGTTGTTGTATTGTTGGTAAGTAAAGTCAAAACCCGGCAGCGGGCTGCCGCTGCTTTGGCCGCCAAGGCCATAAGGTTCAATGCTTTTGAGGAGATATATTTTAGCGGAACTTAGCCACTGGGTGGAATAATTCAGGCGGGTTTCAGCCACGATTCTGGAAGTCGCCGGCGTATCATGCCACCATACCTGGATGTTGGTTAATATCCGGCGGGTTACGAACACCGGGCCTTGATTCTGGGCCGGCTCTCCGGCGCCGCTGTCCACGCTCACAAACCGGATTTCAGTTAGCCAGTATTGGTTGTCGGCCGCCCTGTTGTAATAAATACGATCCAGGTAGCTGGCGATCTCCCGCTCTCCATTTGGGCCGCTCGAATAGCGAATACAACTGTTATTTCCCCCGGTCCGGCATTCGATATATTGGTACTCAATTTCATTGCCATAGACGTCAACAATCTGATCCACTCGCCAGCGGAAAGCGGTATGTTCAGCCGCCGGGCCGCTGTAAGGGCCATTGACCGAAATATTCGTCGTCCGAAATATCACTTGTTCGGAATCGGAGTTGTGACCCAACCGGTAGGTTGTGCCATCAGAAGTTTTTACGATCCAATATTCAGTTGTTTTATTCGCCCGACTACCGCCGTTGTTGTTGTAACAATTATTATCTCCCGAACAATCATTTATCCGTTCGAGATACAAGCCCGGGGCGCCATCGGCATAGTAACGCCCTTTCAACTGCCCGGCCGCGGCCGGTTTCAGATCATAACTTGCTCCGTTCAGCGTTAGTTGAAATTCATTGTCATAAGTAAGCCAAAAATCCTGGTTTCCCGGCCACATCTCTTTAATGCCGGTGCGCACGATAGAAATGGCATCAATATTCCAGCCCAGCCCTACCCACTCGGGTGTGCGCCCGGTGAGGATGCCGTCAACGCGCTTACTGTTGTAATTCAAATTGATCGAAGGTTGTAACCCCCTACGACCCGGCGGCGTCGAGATACCGTAACTGAAAGTAGCCGCGCCGCTAAAGGTGGAGACCACCGGTTCGTTGTATTGCGGCGTCCACCCTTCTTTCGTGGTCGGGTCTTCCCCGGTGAGTGACAGAGCGCGCATGACGGTGCGGCCGGTGATGGTCAGTTCCAATTGGGCCTGGGCGCTTCTCTCCAGGTGGGGCGCGCTGCCCGTCGCCGTCAGCAAAACGGTATCGCCGCCACTGTTTTCGATGGTGACGTCAAAGGTATAGGTACGGGTCTGGCCCGGAGACAGGGGGCGCGGCCGGAAGGTGAGGATGCGGGAATTGGCGTCATAACTGGCCTGCCCGGCCGGCCGCGCTTTCTGGAAGGTGACGCCCTGCGGCAGCCAGATGCCGACGCTGTAATCTTTGAGCCGGGCGTCGCCGCTGTTGGCTATCTCCAATGTCACCTGTACCGTGTCGCCGACGACGGCCGTGGTCACAGCCGAGGTCAGGGTTAGCGCCAGCCGGGGAAACAGCGCCGGTTCCCGGGCTAGAATTTCATCTTGAGCCATCGGAGAAAGACCCAAATCCAAATCCCAACCTTGCGGCAGAACCACATCCTCAATGACGAGTTCGACAACTGATTCTGATGTTTGGGAAACGGCCGCGGCCGCCGAAAAGATGGGGATGAGCAGCAGGACAGGCAATAACCAGACCATTAAGGCATACCGGATACGATTGTGGAACTTCATTACTTCCTCCCGAAGGCTGTTGAGAAACTTTTGTCACGCCAAAACAGGCGCCTGGACTGATTCAGGGCACATCATAAAACAATCTGGCGCTCCAGATTCCACTGTGAACCAGAGCAGGAATGGAAAACAATTTAGATGATGATCAAAAACAAATTGTGGCATCTCCCGACACAAGAAAATAGGGTTGTGGGAAATTGTTTGAGACTCCTTTTCAACAATGTGATGATTGAAAAACCCGAACCCATCATCATGGGCGACAGGGTACACATCAAAATACTATCACAAGGCGTCTTTAATGGTCTACAAATCTCCTGCAAACTTACTGCAAATCGTCTGCAAAAGTCTTGAAAAATTTATAGGGGTTTGGGGTGCAGAATTCAGGGGGTTGGCGTTGGCGTAGCAGTGGGCGGCACGGCCGTACCCGTGGGCGTCTCCGTAGGCAGCGGCGTGTTGGTGGGCACGGCCGTCGGCGTGCTGGTGGGAGGGAGTGGCGTGGGCGTAAAAGTGGGCGTGGGCGGCACGGCCGTGCCCGTTGACGTTGCAGTAGGCGTCGGCGTCCATGTGGCCGTCGGCGGCAGCGTGGGCGTGGCCGTAGCCGTGACTGAGGGCTGGCTGGTGGGCGTGAAGGTGGGGGGCACGGCCGTCGGCGTCAGTGTGGGCAGCGGCGTCGCCGATGGCGGTACCGGGGTGTTGGTTGCCGGTGGTGGCGGCGGCGGCGGTACAGTCGGCGGCGGCGGCAATGGTGGTAGGAAAATCGCGCGCCCGGCGACCAAATTCGTAGTGGTGGCACAGTTGGCCGTCTTGATCAAATAGACGCTGGTTCCCCGGCTGAGGGCCAGCGAATACATGGTATCGTTGGGCTGGACGATGTACTGCACCCACCAACCGGGGGGGCCGCATGGTTGGCGCACCGGTGGCGAGGGCGGCAAGAAAATCATCAGGCCGCTGGGTAAAATGTTTCGGTCCAGGCAATTGGCCTGTACGATCTCATCAACCGTGCTGCCGGAGCGCAGCGACAGCCCAAACAACGTGTCGCCGTTGCGGACGGTATACTGCGTCCACCCGGCGGGAACCGCGCCGCACTCTGGCAAAACGGCCACGGCCGTGGCGCTGGGCTTAGCGTCGGCGCGGGGTGTACTCGTTTGGGTGGACGTCGTCGTTGGGGTCGGGGTGGCGGTAGGGGATGGCAGGATGACGGCCGTTTGCGGGGATGCGGGCGTAGCGGTGTTGATGAGGTTGACCACTACCTCCGGCAGATCGGGCAGGCGATCTTGCAAACTATCCCATTGCGCCATGAAAAAAGCGGCCAGCAGGGTGGCGATGACGGCCGCCGTCATCAGCAAATTACTGCGCCAACTGCCGTTCGCGGCTTCACGATCCATACGGCTCATCCAGGGCGTCAATGCCGCCCGGTGCAACACCGCCCGGTTCTTCGGCGACAGGGAACAGTGTGGAGAAGGCACTGCCGACGCCTATTTCGCTGTCTACCCAGATACGGCCGCCGTTGGCCTCAACCAAGGTTCGGGCCACGGACAGGCCAACGCCGGTATCGCCCAATCCGGCGATGAGCGGATTGTCGGCGCGATGGTGCGGCGCAAACACGTGGGGCCGGTCTGCCGGGTCTATGCCGCCGCCGGCATCGGTAATGGTGAGTTGGAGAAAGCTGATGTTTTCGTTGCGGCCGTTGGCTTTTTCGTCGGCCAGGGTGTGGGTGTGGGCGCTGATGGCAACCCGGCCGTTGTGGCTGGTGGCTTGGCAGGCGTTGCCCAGCAAACTGGTGATGATTTGGTTGAGGGCGTTACGGCTGACGGGAATGGGGGGCAGGTCGGCGGCAATGTCCATATCCAGAAATAGATTTTTCTCGCGGATTTGGGTGATGACGGCGCTGACGGCCGTTTCCAGCGTTTCCGACACATGCACAATGGCGTTGGTGGGCAGGGCGGGTTGGTCGCCAACTGTCGTCATTTGCACAATCTGATCTAGCAAAGCGCCCAGCCGGTCGGTATTCGCTCGAATTCGCTGCAAAAAATCTCGCTGTTTGTTCCCCAAAATGCCAATGCGTTCATCCAATAAAATGTCAGTGTATCCGGCGATGGAAGTCATCGGCTGGCGTAATTCCTGGGCCACTGAGGTGACAATTTCATTCACCGGGCCATTTTCTCGCCAATCTAGTTCGTTTTCGAGTTGAAGAATCCGCTCTTCCGCTTTTTCCAATTGGCCGGAGTAACGGGTGATGGTGAGCATCACCCATTCCGTCGTCAAACCCCCTTCTCCAGCGGAAGCCATCGCCATCGCTTCCTCGGCCTCGATGAGGGATTCGCGCAAAGCCTCTATTTCCGCTTCTAACTCGACGATTTTCTGGCCCCGGTTGATGGCTTCCAGTTCTGTCAGGGTAGCCGACAGGTCGCGGGCTTGCTGCGTCGCTTCGGCCGCTTGGGTTTCAGCTTGCTGTAGTCGGACGGATGTGGTTTCTAACTCGGCCATCAGGCGGCGGCGTTCATCTTCCAGGGCAATGATCCGGCCGCTGACCCCTTTGCCGGGGAGTAAATCAGTTTGCGATGGTCGGCTAGATTGGGAGTGTCGCCAGCTGTTGATAGCCTGAGCGGCATAGCGGGCAACCGCGCCGGCGAGGACTGTCTCTTCATCGGTGAGGGCAGCGACGTTGGTTCCAGCCAGCAGCAGCAACAAGTTTAAGTTTTCGGGTAAAGCAACCGGGCAAATGCGGAGCGATCCCATGGATGAACTGCCGATTTCCGCGTACCAGTCGTGAAGCTGTCTGGCCCCCATCCCTTCGGGTTCCAGCACCACCGGTTCTTGGGTATCCAGCGCCATGCGGAAGGCGGGCCAATCGTCGAGGTTGAGTTCCCAGGGATGACGGCCGTTGTTGGACTGGGGGCGGTTGGAGACGAGATGGAGGGTACGGCCGTCTGCCTCATCAGATACCGCCAGCCCGACATATCGGGCGTTTAGCAGTTCATCTGACAAGTTCACCAACTGCGTTAGCAACTGGTTTTCATCTGCGGCGTCGAAAACTCGGGTGGAAAGGGCAAAGGAGCGGGCCAGGCGCAAATTGGCGGGTTGGATGGCATGTTGGCCGGTGAGAAGGGGTTTGAGCGCCAGCCGGTAGGCCAGCACCGCCCACAATGGGAAGGCCACCAGATACCCTAGCCGCACCCAATAGGCGATTTCGGTATTGATTTCGGCGCTGCCCAGATTGATGAGTTGGGCTGCCTGGGCCAGCAGCAGAACGAACAGAATGATTGGGCGCAGCGTGCTTCGTTGGTCGGCGCGGAGCAAGGCTGTCAGCAGCCCCATGCCCAGCAGTCCGATTTGCAAGCTGTGCCAGGTGACGGCCTGGGGTGAATTGGCGTAGGCGCTGCCGGCGGGTTGGTTTTGCCACGCCTGGGTGAAGAAGATGCTGATGACGCCGATGACGAGCAGGGCGATGATGAGCAGGGTGTTTCCCAGCCGAGGATAGCGGCGGGAGGTTGGGGCCAGGGCGAAGACGATGAAGACGGCCGTCACCGCATGGACGGTTTGTTCGAGAGGCGGTAGGAGGGAGACGGCCGTGTCCGGGTCATTTTGCCACACTATTTCCGCCGCCATCAACCCCAGGCGAGCCGCCACGATTGCCAGCGCCGTCCACGCCATCTTGCGCGCGGCTTGATTGCCCGGTTCTCGCTGCATCTGGCTGCGCGCCAGGGCGAAAACAGCCTGGAGCGCGAACAAGGTGACGATGTGATAGACCAGGTTTCCGGGTGATTGGCTGACAAGTTGAAATAATTGCTGACTAATTGACATTTTTGTGTGGAGACCTGCGAGGTTTTCACATGCAATAAGGTAATAAACCTTATACGAAAGCGCATTATGTCAACCTGTAACTAAAAACCTCGCAAGTCTGTACCTGTTATGTTTACTGGTTGATAGGATTATAGCATAACAGGCGCACACTGCATTGACAGTAAATGGCGGGTGAAAGTAGCAAGACATCCGATTTCTTCAAGAAATCGGATGTCTGTTAACCGCCAAACATTTCCGGCGCAATCACGCCATGGCAAACCGGGGTGACAGGGCCGGTCATGGTCACGGTGAAGTCCGGGGCGATGGCGATGGCCAGTTGGCCGCCGGGCATGTGGACGGTGACGGCCGTATCGCACAGGCCGAGTTTGTGGGCCACGGCCGCAGCCGCGCAACTGCTGCTGCCCGACGCCAGGGTGTATCCCGCTCCCCGTTCCCAAATTTCCAGCCGCAGGTTGTGCCGATCCAATACCTGGACGAATTGGATGTTGGCGCGGTGGGGGAAACGGCCGTCCCATTCGATATCCGGCCCATATGTTTGCGCCATTTCCGGGGTGGGATCGTCGGTGAAGATGACGCAGTGGGGATTGCCGATGGCAGCGGCCGAGAATTGGAAAGTTTCGCCTTGTACCGTCAGTGGTTCGTTCAGGACTTCCCGCGCCGGGCCGGCGACGGGGATGTCGCCGTTGTGAAAGCTGACCCGCCCCATCGCCACGCGGATGGTGCGGCCGTCGTTCAGAACTTGCGCCTGCACCGGGCCGGCGGCCGTCTCGATGACAAACGGTTCCATCCCTACCAGACCTTCATCCCACAAATAACGGGCAAAAATGCGCAGGCCATTGCCGCTTTTTTCCGCTTCACTCCCGTCCGGGTTGTAAATGCAGAGGACAAAGGGGGGGACGGCCGTCCGCGGCAGCAGAATGCCATCGCCGCCCACGCCCCGATGTCGGCGGCAAATGCGTTGGATTTGGCCGGGGGTGAGGGAAGGTGTGTCGGGGATGACCAGGTAATCGTTTCCCAGTCCGTGATATTTGACGAAGCGCATAGTTTATGTCAAATAGAGAGCGCAGTGGTGAATTTTATCCGAGAATGGCTTGCACGGCCGTTTCCAAAACCCCCGCCATCTCATCAATTTGCGCCTGGTTGATGATGAGCGGCGGGCCGAGCATGATCAAGTCGCCATTCGTCCCGTCGGCGCACCCTTGCGAATAGTAGACGATGAGGCCCCGGTCAAACGCAGCCTGCCATATCTCCCAGGCGAGATGGCGCGCCGCGGGGAACGGCCGTTTTGTTTTCCGATCCAGCGCCATTTCCAGCCCCCAAAACAGCCCCCGCCCGCGAATGTCGCCGATGTGGGGATGTTCGCTGAAGGCGTGGCGCAATGCCTGCCCCAGATACGCGCCCATCCCGGCCGAATTTTCTACCAACTTTTCCTCTTGGATGATCTGGATGACGGCGCGCGCCGCCGCCGCGCCTACGGCGTGATGGCTGAACGTGCCGCCGTGATTGAAGTCGTCCAATTCCGCCTGGAGCAGGTTCACGTCCTCCCCCTTGGCGGCGACGAAACCGAAGGGGAAGTACCCACCGGCCAGCCCTTTGGACGTGACCATGATGTCCGGCGTCACCTGCCAATGATCCAGCCCCCACCAGCGGCCGGTGCGCCCCATCCCCACCAGCACCTCGTCGGCGATGAGGAGGATGCCGTACTGGTCGCAGATTTGGCGGATGCGCGGCCAATACTCGTCGTCGGGGGCGGCCGCGCCCAGGCTGGCGCCGCTAATCGGTTCGGCCAGGAAGGCGACGACGTTGGCCGCGCCGTAATGCTGGATGGCTTGTTCCAGCCGGTCGGCGGCTTCGCGCCCGGAGACGGGATCGCGGTAGGGGTAGGGCGGAGCGATGTGGGGCATGTGGCGCAGCATGGGCAGGTAGGGGGCGCGCAGGCCGGGACGGCCGCTGACGCTGAGCGCGCCCAATGACATGCCGTGATAGCTGTGCCAGCGAGAGATGATGAGGTGACGGCCGTGTTCCCCCCGCGCCTGTTGGATTTGCCGCGCTAGTTTGATGGCGGCTTCGATTACTTCGGAGCCGCTGCTGAGATAGAAGAAACGGGCGTCGGGTAGGGGAACCAATTCGGCCAGTTCCGCCGAAAGTTGTTCCACCGGCTCGCTGGTGAACATGGTGGCGTGGGCGTAGGCCACTTTTTCCAGTTGGCGGGTGATGGCGGCAGTGACTTGGGGATGGCCGTGTCCCACATTTACCACCAGCGGCCCGCCAGAGCCGTCAATGTATCGTTGGCCTTGGTCGTCAAAAAGATAAATGCCCTCCCCGTGTGAGATTTGGGGACGGGCATGGGCCATTTTGCGGTAAAAAACGTTGCCGTGCGGGTGTTTGTAGCGCATGTTAAAAACCTATGTTAATCAGCCCCCGAATCGGCGGCGAGGATGGCCTCCAATGCTGTCACAAGAGCAGGGAAATCTGCGGCGGCCGTTTGCCAAACGATAGTGTAATCCAGGAAATCGTAGCCGTGAATGAGCCGATGGCGCATTCCAATGATTGAGGCCAGGGAATTTGGAGGTAGTTTGCTAGGGTTTCTGGAGAAACGTGATTGGCTGCTTCGCCAACCGATTCGATCAGGTGGGTGACGGCCAATTGAAGCTGACGCTCCCTTAAAAAATCCAATTTCGATTTGCCTGATGCAAATTGAATGGCTTCACGAGCATAGTCTAGCATATGGCGCAGCCGGACGCGGTCTTTTTCAGATAGGGTAGGCGACATTAGCTTCTCTAGTAACCCGATCCCGAAAATAGGGGCTGATGGATTGTGGTGTGTTGAGGTCAACTTTCCGTCCCAGCAGTTTGGCTAATTCCATTTCCATGCTCAAGAACCCGATCAAACCGGGAATGTGGCCGGGATCGAATTCGATCAAAATATCCACATCACTATCTGACCGAAACTGATCGCTCAGGACTGAGCCGAAGAAAGCCAGTCGGCGCACATGATGTTGTCGACAGAAGGCTTTGATTTCTGCTTCAGGAACCTGGATATTTTGCCGTAATCGGTTCATGCTTATATTGTTACCGATACAACCCCTCTGGGTCAAGTTGTTGGCGGATGATGGTCAGTTCGGCCGGGGCCGGGGGCGTCATTTCTTTCAAATTAGGCGAGATGCGTAACTCCCAACCCACGTCTGCTTGGATGGATGCGGCCGTTTCCCCCGCTGCCACTTCGATGAGGGTCATTTCTCGTTCGTCATTGTCGAAGTTGAGCAGGGCGCGGTCGGTGATGACCAGTTCCGGGCCGCCGCCGGGGAGGCCCAGTTTTTGCCGGGCGTCACGGCCGTCCAGGTGGCCGGGGCTGGTGCAAAAGTCCAGCTTTTCTACAAAAGCGCGCCTTTTCAAGCGCATCACCATCAAAATCTTTTTGGCGTTGATGGCGATCTCGCAGGCGCCGCCGGAACCGGGTAGGCGCACCTTTGGATTCGCATAATCACCAACAACTGTCGTGTTTAGATTACCGAAGCGGTCAATCTGAGCGCCGCCCAACAAAGCCGCGTCCACCAATCCCCCTTGCAGGTAGAGCATGAACAGGTCGCTCATGCTGGTGACGGAAGTGGCGTCGCTGACCAGGGTGGGGTCGCCGATGGAGAGGGGCAGGCGCGCCGGATGGGCGCCGAAGACGCCGCTCTCGTAGACGAGTTCCAGTTGGGGCGAATGGTGGCGTCGGGCCAGGTTGCAGGCGATGTTGGGCAGCCCTACGCCGACGAAAACCACCCGGCTGCCTTGCAGGGCGCGGGAGGCGTTGACGATCATGAGTTCGGAAGGGGTGTAGTTCATGGTTTTTAGCGCTTAAAATTGTAAGTGACTAAAGTGCAAAGTGACTAAAGTTGAAAGTTGGTTAGTTGGGAGGGTAGGATTTGCTCGGTGAGCAGCCGTTTGAATAATTTGGTTTTGTTGTTGGGTTTGGCGGCTTGTTGAACCAGATCGTAGCCCTGGGTATAAGTGAAGACGTAGGCGCGGTAGAGCGGATGGCTGATGAAGCTGAAGCTTTGGGCGGCGCGTTGGGGCGTACTCAAGGCGTAGGTTTGGTAGTATTCCAGGATTTGTTCCCGGTTTTGTTGGCCGGTGTGGTACAGAATGGCGGCGTTGCCGGAGACGTAGCGCAGGACGTTGGCGGCTTTTGCCAGACGGCGCATCTGTTCAGCGGTTTCGCCAGTTTGGATGCCGGCGGCGGGTAAAAGAACTTCCTGCGTCCACTCGTATTGGCTGCCGTTGGGGAAGGTGATTTCGACGGCCGTAACCGCAATCCCTTCCGCAATCACCCCGCCCGGACATTGAAGCAGCATCGCTGCCTGTTCGCCGTACCCTTTTTGCTGGTACAAAATTTGTTCTTTGAGAATGGCTTCGGTGTGGTGGCCGGGATACCCTTCGTGGGCGAAGGCGCTGAGCAGACCCAACGCTGAAATGGGGGTGCCGGTGTTGAATTCGATGAGGGAACGGCCGTTTCCCAGATACCAGTTATAAGCCGCCCACGGTTGATCGCTGGTCAACTGCACCGCCACCTCTTCATCTTCCGGCAAATCAAACAGCTTTTTGGTGCGGCGGCGGGCTTCATCGCGGGCCAGTTCCAGCAAGCTCACCACCTGTTCATTAGCGACGGCGTACCGATTGCGTCGGGCGTTCAGCCGTTCGGCAATGGAGCCGCTGCCGGGTAAAAGCGTATCTAATTCATTGTGCGCGGCCCAAAATCGGGACTCGTCCATTGGCGCTGGCGAGATGTCAAACAGTCGGTTGACTTCATCGAGATAGTCGAACTCTTCGCCGTTGAGCATCCGCACTGAACAATCAAGCGCGCGCAGGGTGGCGGTTAAGTAGGCGTGGCGGGACGGATCGGCGGTGGGGATTCGGGCTTGTAAATCGGCGACATCGGCCAACAATGCCGCCGGTTCTCGTTTGGGCGCGGCCTGGACTTCTGCTTTCAATTCGTCCGGGCCGTAGTAGGCGTCCACGTAGCCGTCAATGCGCTTATCAATTTCCAGGGTAAGCCGCAGGTAGTCGCGGCTGAAGGCGTCGAGGGTCATCTTGTTTTTCCGAGTTCTTGAATCTTCCAACCTTTTATCCTGAGCGCGGTCAGCTAGAAGTTGGGCAACTGTTCCGCCTTTCCCTTGTCCGCGAAAGGCGTCAATGGGATCGGGATGAGATGCCTTATTCTCGTTCTTGTCAGATTTTCTCATCGTTTATAATCCATCCCGGCGCAAGTTTCCTGCACTTTTAGCAGCATCGCTGCCTCCGGCAACCGGTTGCTGGTTACTGAAAACTGATTGCTGCCTACTGAATGTCAGGCGTAACGGCCGTAATTCACCCCATCCGCCATCAATTCACCCGGATCAAGCGCAGCCAGCCGTTCCTGCCCCAGTTTCTCCAGATAAGCCGCCCGGTCAGCCACACCATACACCCACTCATCCAGCCCCGCCTCCGTTTGCGCCTGATCGCGGGAGCGTTGACCCCAATCCAGGTGAAAAGCGTTGTCCCGGTCGTAATACCCCTGCACGTAGCTGGGATGCGCCCCATACGGCTCGACGACGACGGCGTCCACGATCAAGCCGGGAATCAACGTCCGGTTCGGGTCGCGGCGGATGACCGTTTCATCCACGATTTCTTCCACCACCACCACCACTTTCTTCGAGGCAAAAGCCACCTCTTTTTGCATCCCCAGCAGCCCCCACAATTGGGTGTTGCCCTGGGCGTCGGCCCGCTGCGCGTGCAAAATGGCGACATCCGGCTTGAGGGGCGGCACCACCGCAATTTCGTCATCACCATAGGGGCTATGCACAAATTGAATGTGGGGGTTCGCCTGGGGGATGTCGCTGCCGGCATAGCTGCGTAAGGGGAAAAAGGGCAGATTGCTGGCGCCGGCGATGTAGCGGCCGACCATGCCAAAATGGGAGTATTCCTCAATTTCCAGAGGGCGGGGAATCCCTTTTTCCACCGCCCGGCGAATGGCGTACAAACTGCCCACTCCCGGATTGCCCAAATAACTAAAAACGAGCTTCTGCGCCACTCCGGCGGCCGCCATCTGGTCATAAATCAAATCCGGCGTCATCCGAATCAGGGTCAAATCCCGCTTGCGCTGGCGGATGATTTCGTGGGCGGCGGCAAAACAGATGAAGGCGGTGAATCCTTCGATGGCGAGCGTACTGCCATTGGCTACATAACGGCTGACAGCTTCAGCCATCGTCAAGACTTTATCATATTTTTGCATTTTGAATGTTTAATCAGCCAGAACGGGTAATTTTTCAAGCTGGCGGTCAATTTCCTGTAATGATTTTTGAATCGCATTGACTGTGTTTTCGTCAAATAGTGGTTCTTCACATTGCTCGCAGACCCAGGCGGGCACATCGTCAACAATCAAATGATACCCTTTTCGGTTTGCTGAATAACTGACCGTTTTTCGTACCAGGTTTCCCTGGCAATGGAAACACTCCATTTTTAATTCTCCTTCCTCAATGTCCAATCAGATTCCCACTTCAGGGGGCTGGGGAGGTAAGCGGTAATGATTGCCAGATATGCTTTCTTTGGCGCGCAGACAACATGGAGAAACCGGTTGTTAATACCTGTTCCCACCAAAAGGCAGCTGTGTCCTCGTGTATCTTCGGGATAATCTTCAATAACACGGCCGTCAAAGATGACGGATCGCACTTCTTCTGTTGTAATCATGCGGTCAGGCGCACTCATCTGGTTCAAAGCATGAGGCAGAAAAAGAATGCGCTTCCTGGCCGACGTTCTTGCTTGCGCTAATATGCTTTGGGACACAGTTCACTCCACCAGTATAACAGTTTGGGAAGCAAGTAGGACAACCATCAAGACCTGCCAGGTTTTGTAGAAACCTCTCAGGTCTTCAAAGGGTCTGCTTAATCTACAATCGTCTGACTTTGTTCTTTCATGTATTGCTGGATGTAGTAGAAGCTGCCGGCCGCTTTGCCGGTGGAGCCGCTGCCTTTCCAGCCGCCGAAAGATTGGTAGCCGGGCCAAGCCCCAGTGGTGGCTCCCGATTCCCGATTGACGTAGAGGACGCCGGCTTCTATGTTGTCCAGCCACCATTGGATTTCGTCGTCCGCCTCGCTGAAGAATCCGGCCGTCAAGCCATATTCCACATCATTCGCCTTTGCCATCGCCTCGTCCAAATCCTCAAATTCGGTGACGGTGACGATGGGCAGGAACATTTCATGTTTCCATAAGTTGTGATCGTGGGGCAGATTGTCCACGATGGTGGGCGCTACATAGTAGCCATTCCCGGCATCGTCCAACACCTTGCCGCCATACGCCACGTTGCCATTTTTGCGCAAATCGGCCGCGAATTTTTGATAATCCTCATAAGCCGATTTGTTGGCTGCCGGTCCCATCCAGTTCTCTTTGTCGGTGGGATCGCCCACCTTGATTTGGCGGGTGAGGTCAAGTAGTTTTTGCATGAATTGCTCTTTCACGTCTTTGTGGACGTAGACGCGGGAGCAGGCGGAACATTTTTGGCCCTGCAAACCGAAAGCGGAGCGCATGACGCCCAACGCCGCCTTATCCAAATCGGCTTTATTGCTGATGATGGCCGGGTTTTTGCCGCCCATCTCGGCGATGACGGGGCGGGGTTGTTTGCCGTTGGCGAAGGTGCGGATGATGTGCATACCGACGTCGTAACTGCCGGTGAAGGTGATGCCGTCCACGTCGGGATGGTCAATCAGGGTTTGGCCGACGACACGGCCGCTGCCCGTGACAAAATTAAACGCGCCAGCAGGCACGCCGGCGTCGCGGAAACATTCGGTGAGGAACCAGGCGGTCAACGGGGTGTCGGTAGCCGGTTTGAGGACGACGGTGTTGCCGGCCACCAGCGCGGCGCCGGCCGGGCCGCCGGCCAATGCGCCAGGGAAGTTGAAGGGGGAGATGACCACCCAGACGCCATACGGCTTGAGGACGCTGCGGTTGTGATGCCGTTCGCTTTCGGACAACAGCGTGAAGTTGAAGTTGTTGTTTTTTTCGATGGCGTCGCAGTTGTAGCGGATGAGGTCGGCGGTTTCTTCCACGTCGCCCAGCGCTTCCAGCCGATTTTTGCCGATTTCCAGGCTCATGTTAGCGGCCATGTCAAACAGACGGTCGCTGATGAGGTCGGCGGCTTTACGCATGATGGCCACGCGCTCTTGCCACGGCCGTCCGCTCCAGGCGGGGAAAGCGGCGCGGGCGGCGGCGACCGCATCCTGGGCGTCTTGTTCTGAGCCAAATTGAAATTTGCCCATCACCCAATCGAGATTGACCGGGCTGACTTTGTCAAAGGTCTTGTCGGCAAACCGCTCTTCGCCGTTGATGAACATGGGATAAACCTTGCCAAAATTCGCTTTGGCGCGGACGACGGCCGCTTCGTATAACTCGTGTAATGTGGGGTCGGGCGTGGCCAGGGTGGAATAGGTGACTTTGAATCGTTCTTTAGACATGGTTGCCTCCAAAGGAAATGTGTGGGATGGCGGGAGGGTTAACAATTAACAATTAACAATTAACAATTAACAATTAACGTGACTCCAGCCAGGGTGTTTTGACGTTAATGATCTGTTTTTTGCCGTGCCCTCGGTGCGCAAACGCGCGTTTTTCATGGGCAAAATTAGGTTGCTTGGGAAAGGTCTGCTGATGAGGGCTGGACGGCGTGTATTATAACGTGAAACGTGAAAGGAAACACTATTAAATCAGGTGTTCGGCCGTGATTTTCATCTGAGGTAAGGAAACGACGAACAGGCAGGGAAGGGTGAGTTTTTGCCAGAGGGGGAAGGCGGAGATTTGATTGTATCGGGCCAGGAATAGGGTGAGAACGGTGCCGTGCGTGACAACGGCCAGGGTGTCTTCGGGGAATTGGTGGAGAAGTTGGCGGACGGCCGTCTCAAACCGATGCAATGCCTGATTTGCCGTCTCATTACCAAACACCAACTTGTCGGGCCGGCGAAATAATTGGGCGATGATGGCGTGGAACGCTTCCTGGCTGTCAAAATAGGGCGCGCCCACCCGATCATGCTCGTGCAAATTGGGGGCTGTTTGCCAGGGCAGGCCCAATTCCTGGGCCATGATGCAGCCCGTCTCGACGGCTTTGCCTTCCTGGCTGGCGATGATGCGGGTTGGTCGGCAGATGCCTAAAGCGGGGACAAGTTGGCGGCAGCGGGCGCGGCCGTCCGCAGAGAGCAGCCATTCGTGGGACGGCCGTTCCGGGTCAATTTGCACGGCCGAATGGCGAATGAAAATCAACTTGTCCGGCAACTTTTGTCTCGTCAATCGGTACTCCCTGTCAAGAGATAACCATCAAAAAGGGTTCCCATGAATCTTATCAGAAAAATCACCTTCGTTCTCCTGACCGGTTTCATCCTCATGTACTTTTCCGAATTCTTGTTTTGGGCCAGGCCGCGCCCGAACGACACACTGGAAGGCTACGCCGTCACCTGGTTGTTTTATTCGGCAGCGGCTTATGTGGCGTTGGCAGCAGCGGCTCATTTCCGTGCCCGTGATTTCGCCAGCCTGTTTTTGGTGGGGGCGCTGTTTGGCTGGCTGGTGGAGGGGGTGATTGTGCAGACGACTTACGAGGAGCTGCCGCTGAGTATTTCCTTCACCGGATTGGCGTGGCACGCGCTTATTTCGGTCTGGTTTGGCTACTGTTTTTTGCCCCGGCAGCTGCAGATGAATCAATGGCGGCGGACGGTGAAATGGGCGATTGCGCTGGGCGTTGGCTATGGGGCGTGGGGGGTGTGGTGGGGGTTTGCCGAACCGGCGGTTATCGCTTCGCTGCCTCTGTTTGCCGGGTATGCTTTTGGCTGGAGTTTGCTGTTGATGGCCGGGTATGGGGTGTACGGCCGTTTCTCACCCAGTCAGTTCCAACCCAAACGATGGGAAGCGATCCTGATCACGCTGCTGTTTCTCTTCTTTTTTGCGGCAACCATCGCCATCGTCCCCTTTGCCCCGCTCATTTTGCTGCCATTGTTGGGCTTGACGTTTTGGGGGCTGCGCCGCAATGCACAACAAGAAACACGGCCGTCCATCCTGCATGAGTTAGACGGCCGTATCCATTGGCGGCAGTTGGCGTTGTTTTGGCTGTTGATGGCGGGCGCGGGGACGGCCGTCTACGCCCCCTTTGTGTTAACCGGCTGGTTTATCCCCACCGGTTACGTCGTCTATCTGGTGACGACCTTTCTCGGATTCTACCTGTTTGGCCGCAGCCTCTATCAAATCTGGCGGCCAGGCTGAACACTGCTTGCTGAACACTGAACACTGAACACTACCCACCCAAAGAATTGATCCAATCCAGCGAGATTTGCGCCGGGTAAAAATTCTTGTTCACTGCCAGGGCGCTTTGGTACGCCTGCCGGGCGCCGATGATGTCGCCCAGGGCGGCCAGAGCGTGCCCCTTGTACCAATATGTCTCCTCCACATTGCGCCCCCCTTGCGTTTCCAGCGTCACATTCGCCAGCGTGATCACATCCTGATATCGATCCGTTTTCAGGTAAGCCAGATAAATCTGATGCTGATACCATAACATGCGCGGCGGCAGCCCCAACTCCAACGCTTTGTCGTAGGCGGCGGCGGCCGTTTGGTAATAATCTATACCGGCCGTCAACGCGCCCATGCGGGTGTTGGCGGTGCCGATGTTGAACCAGGCAAACGCATTGTCCGGCTCGGCGGCCACTTCCTCTTGCGCCATCTCGGCCACGCGCGCCCACATGCTGAAATCGTCGCGCAGCGCCGGGTCGAGCAGCGCCATCACTTCCGACTCCTGCTCTGGTCGGTAGACGACGTAAAAAGTGTCGTTAAATTGCTGCCAACGCGGCAGCACATCGCTGAATTTATCCACCCGGCCGGAACCATCCCAGGGGCCGAGAAAAGTGTCCATGCTGTACATTTCGCCCAATTCTTCATCGTAGCCATACACGGTGAGATAATGTCCCCACCAGCCGGATTGGGGCAGCCGGTACCCCTCTTCGATGACGACGGGATAACCGGCGGCGATGAAGCGTTTGACCAGATCGAAGTTGCCGCCGCTGCGGGCGATGGCGCGGAAAGCTGTTTGTTCGTTGACGTAATCGGCGATTTGCCAGGGGCTGACGTTGCGATCCTCGTAGTTGGGCTTGAGGTAGAGACGGATTTCTTCCTGGGTGATGGGGTCGCCATAAAAGTTGAGCACCTGGGCCAGATTGGCCGGGCCGCAACTGTTGAAGGTTTGTTTGACGACGCCCATGCCGGGTAAGATGACGCGGCTGGGCAGCGGCACGGCCGTCGGCGTGGGCGGGATGGGGGCGGGCGAGGGTGTGGGTTCGGGGGTGACGGCCGTATCCGCAGCTTCAGTGGGTTTAGGCGTGGGCGAGGGGAGGGCGGCGGGCGGCGGCGCTTGGGTGGGTTCCAACGCCAGCGCGCCGGAGATGTCTACCTGGGGCACGGCCGTTTCCTGCTTGGGCGCCGGCAACGCCGTGGGAACCGGGGCCACTTGGTCAATTACCCCCTCGGCGATTTTGCTCAAAAAAGGGCTGCGCTCCGACAGCGCCACCCGATACCGGCCGGGGATCGCCTGCACGGCCGTCGGCAGCGCCAACAGACCGATAATCCCCATAATTTGCAAACCGGAGATAAACAGGATGAGGTACTTTGTCCGTTTGTTCATGCGCCGCATTTTACCACGCCTGTTACCGGTAGAGAAAAGCAGGTCTCGCAGGTCTGTGCCGACCGGCGGTGGATATGACATTTGTCACTTGCCCTTTTGCGCAAAAAGGCGTAAATTTCTTCACAATTGCGTAAGTTTGCATAGATTTCTATGACATTTCAATCAATCGCGGCGCAGACCTGACAGGTTTCATCAAGGCATCTTGTCTTGCCGGGTTGCCGCGAAAAACCTGTCAGGTCTCCCCGACGGAGGCTCATTGTGGAAAAGAGAGAGAAAAATAAATTGCGCCGGGTTGATCAAAGCCAATCACATATGCCTGATGACTCGCTGTTTTACCAGAAATTTGTGCCGGCGCTGCTGGCTGGATTGGCGATTTTTGCATTGGTGATCATCTTGGTCGCCGCCGGGATTGCTGTTGGCGTCATTCCATATTGATTGTGATGAATGCTCAATTTTCCCGGAAACGTGAACGGTTTCCGAGGAAATGAAGTTTTGGAGGTTACTTGATGTCTTTGAATGCGTTGCTGCCCTTTATTTCCACCGTTGTGATGTTGGTGTTCACAGTTTGGGTGTTACAGCGGTATGCGGTACGCCGCAAGCTTCATTTTTTGTTTTGGGGAATTGGTTTAGCCATGTTTGGCTTCGGTAGTTTTGCCGAGGCGTACCTGTCCATCACCTGGAATACCTTTGTCTTTTTTGGCTGGTACCTGTTTGGCGCGGCGCTGACGGCCGCCTGGATTGGACACGGCACGGTGTATCTGCTTGTCCGCAAAAAATGGGTGCATGGGTTGACGGCCGTACTCATCATCGGCAGTTTGTTCGCTGCCTTTTTGATGTTCCGCGCCACCCAATTGCTGGACAGTTCCATTTTTGATCCGGGGACAGCCATCAGCGAACAGTAACGGGACATCATGCCCGGCATTGGCGAAGGGGGCGCGGTGCGGCTGACCACCCCCTTCTTCAACATCTACGGCGTCATCACCCTGGTTGGCGGCGCCATCTACTCCTCCCTTTTGTTCTGGCGCAAGCGGGTGCTGCCCAACCGGGTCGTCGGCAACATTTTGATCGCGGCCGGGGCCATCTTGATCGCGTTTGCCAGCACGCTCACCCGCCTGGGATATGGCGAGTACCTGTATTTGGGCGAATTGCTGGCCGCTGTGCTTATGTTTGTCGGTTTTCGCTACGCGGCCAAACCGGCGTAGGAATAATGAATTGTGAATAATGAATTATGAATTGTGAAGTAACGTTTTCACGATTCATTGTGGATGGTTCGGGAATTGGAATTCCCGAGCCTCTCGCCATTCAATTCACCGTTCATTATTTAATAGCCGCTGGCCGATTTGTTCGGCGACGGCCGTATCCGCCACCGATTCCAACAGAACGACCACAACATAACGCGGCTGGTTCTGCGGCGAGAGTCCCAGGAACCAACTGTTTGTTTCTCCTTCTGGGCCGGAGAGGACGGCCGTGCTGAAATAACGCACACCTCCTTGTTCTGGCAGTGTGTCCAGAATGGCCTGCGCCGTTTCCGGGGAGATGATTTGGCTGCCGTTGGCCGGGTTGGCGGCTGGCTGCCATTCCCCTTCTAGGGTTTGCACCGCCGTCACCAGATTGAGGCTGGGAAGACGGCCGTCCTGCGCCAGCGCCGCCCACGTCCGCGCCAACTGCACTGGGGAGACCAGCAGGTTTTCCTGCCCCAGCGCCGCCATTTCCGCGTCAGCCAATGGTTCCAATTCCGGGGCTTCAATCGCCAGGAAATCGGCCGGCAGCATAGTCAAACCCAACAGGTCAAAGCTGGCCGCCAGCCTGTCGCCTCCTATTTGCCGGCCCAGGTTAACCATCGGGCCGGGGCAGCGGGCGTAGAGGGCGTCTGCCCAACTGTCGCCGCCGGGCGGGATGAGGCATTGTTGGGCACGGCCGTTCACCAGCACCGGCGCATCTAAACTAGGCGCGGCTTCTGCCAGCGAAATCAGGCCATCGTCAACGGCCGTCGCTAGCAGAAACGGTTGCAGGATCAAGCCGGGCTGGTACTGCCCCTGCGTGGCCCGGTTGAGCAGCGGGGCGTCTTCGTCCGCCAACAGCGCGTCAAAATTTTCATCCAGCCGGTTCGGATCATATCCGGGGTGGCTGACCAGGGTTAAAATGTTGGCGCGGCCGTTTTCCAGCAGTTCCAGCGCCACAATGGCGCCGCGCCGATCACCCAACAACTCTTCCGCCTGAATTTGCCAACCGGCGTCTAGCGTCAGCCGGATATCGCGCCCCGTCTGGCCCTGGTGCAACAGTTGGCGGGTGAACATTTCCCACTCATCGGCGCTGTCGCCGCGCAAAATGGCGTTCATGCTCTCCTCAATGCCGGATGTGCCGTGGCGGAAGCTGTAATAGCCGACGGCGGGGCCGACGGCCGTCAAC
>JAJRVV010000084.1 GCA_024277135.1 Chloroflexota bacterium
ATAATTGCCCATTTGCTATCCACAGATTACGCAGATTTTCTCTGGTTTAATCTGTGTCATCTGCGTAATCTGTGGATCATTATTTTTTTAATATGGCCTTAATTCGCGTAAATCCGTGGCTAAAATATTAGTATGCGATTGCCCTGTGCTAGCAGACTTTAGGTTGGTTTTAACCGAATGTCTTACGCTTGTGGTTGACGCTGTATGATTTTGAACAGTGCGCCCAAAACCACAAACAGCAGCCCGGCCGCAACCAGTGTAAATTTGGGGATAGCGCTCCAACGAGCTAGAGATGGCCAAAGTTCTGTTTCCGCGCCCAGCAACACCCGGATCAAGGCGATATTTTCGACAGCATCCAATAAACCAGCGGCCAGCAGCCCCCAGGCCAACAGGTTTCCCAGAGCGGGCAGCCATCTTCGGCCTACCATGACACAGCCCATCCCGATGGCGATGGGGTAGGCGGCCATGAAGAGAAAGTCAAGGCCGAGGCTGAGTCCGGCGTAAGCTAATCCTGCCGTCCCCCAGGATTGGACGATTTGCCGGGCTGTAGTCAGATCGCTGGCAAATTCATAGGAGACGATGCCGGCTGGCGCGGCGTCTGTGGTGAGCGGGCCGCCCAACAATTGCAAAGAAACCATGAGGATGATGGTCAGGATGAAAAAGAAGATAAACAGTCGGTTTTGGTGTGTGCGGGATAACCAGTGGTAGGGGGACGATTGGATCATGGGTCTCACTCCTCGTTCGAGACCTGCGAGGTTTTGGAAACCTCGCAGGTCTAAGCGGTTACTCAAAAAGATGCTTGATGAACCTGGTTTGGGGCACGGCCGTTACCGAGTCCGCCAACCTTGCCATCTGCCAATGTTTGTCAGCATTCTCTTCAATCGATTTGTACACGCGATATTTCCAGAATCGCCAATAAGAGGTTACTGTGGCCGCGTAATTTACAAAAAATGGTATCAGTCTCTTTTCAGCTTCTTCAAGCGCCTGCACTTGCCGGTATCCTGTCATAAAGGCGCGGCTCTTGTCAAGTGATAAGCGCTCCCCCTGTCGGCACAGTCCCAAAATGCCCATGCCAATATCAAAGGCGCGGAAATAATGAGACCCGTCTTCAAAATCAATAATTGCCTTCAACCGGCGATTTTCGAACAGAATATTGTCCGTAAATAAGTCGGCGTGGATGATGCTTCTGGGTAAATCGGCGGGAATGTGCTGGCGAAAATAATCATATCGATCTGCCAGCCAGGATTCATATGCTGCATCAATTTGTTGGCCGATGACCTGTGGAAAAAGCTGAAAGCCGTAGGAATTGACCTGTGGCAAAAAATCAGGGGGCGAGATTGCGTGTAATTGCGCCATTGCCGCCCCGGCCTGGTGCAGCATAGTCTCATCTAATTCATTAAATACCTGCCCGGTTATGAATGTCTTGACTAGCAATGGTTTATCTTCAAACACAAAGGTGAGACGGCCGTCTCCCGTTAACAACAGCCGCGTCGTCGGGAATTGATGCAGTTCCAAAAGCCGTAAAAGCCGCCCCATGATTTCAACTTCAGCTTTGGTTTTGTTGTCGAAAATCGTCAAAATAAACTCCCCAAGATGGGTGTGTAACAACAGGTTGGTGTTACTGGCCCCACCCGAAACAGGCTCTACTCGATGAACCACAAGGAGGTAGGTTTCGGCAATTTGTTGGATGTCTTTGGGGGAGAGTTGGATGTATTGCGCCATGGGGAAGATGAGAAGGGAGTGAATTCAGTCATGGAAAATCGGCGGTTCCTGGATTACAATGGGTCATTGAGGGCTTGAGATCGTATCATCTCAATAAACTGGGGTAAGAGGAGTTCGCATCCTCAGATGCGGACAGGCGGGCATCTGAGGATGCCCACTCCTCCACGAAATATTGAGAAGATACCCCCGGACGGACTCGAACCATCATCGGTCGCTTAGGAGGCGACTGCTCTATCCTTTGAGCTACGAGGGCAGGCGGGGTGTGACCCGTTTGTTGGCCGAAATTATAACAAAACATGCAGACAGACGCGAAGCAGCTCCCCTTTTTTGTCTACGGCACGCTCATGCCCGGCCAGCCCAATTTTGCCGTTTGGGGAAATGATGTGACGCGGCTGGAAACGGCCGTACTCCCCAACAGCCTCCTCTATGATTTGGGCCAATATCCCATGCTGGTTGAAACAGGCGCAGGAAAAGTTACCGGCTTTCTAGTTCATATCCATGCCAACGCCTACCAATCATTGCTCACTCGTCTCGATTGGCTTGAAAGGTACGATTCAAATCATCCTGACCAATCGCTGTACCATCGGCTTCCGCGAATGGTGATGATTCAAGGTAACCGAGACATCATGGCCTGGGTTTATGTGGGCAACGCCGCCTACGTAGCCGGATTAGAACCCATCGCCGGCGGAGATTGGGCTGCTTACCTTGCCGCCCAACCCCAGGGGCCGCCCTGGTGGGCTGCCTTGATGGATGAGTGAGATTCAAGCGGACGATAGAGCAATTTAATCCAAAATCCAAAATCCAAAATCGCAAACCCCATAGTTGTCAGGGCAACTAAATCAGATACCATATGCTCAAGGATTCCCACACCAATCCCACCCATCATCATAGTGACAAAACAAGTTTCCGATTTTCTCGGAAACTGGCAGTTCCCGGGAAAACAACAGTGGGTAAGTGTGAAGAAAAATCATGAAAACCATAGGAGTTCTCACCAGCGGCGGCGACGCGCCGGGCATGAATGCGGCGGTGCGCGCCGTCGTCCGCACCGCGCTCGACCACGATTTGCAGGTTTACGCCATTTACGAAGGCTACCAGGGCATGGTGGATGGCGGCGGCCGCATTCAACCGATGTTGTGGAAGTCGGTGGGCGGCATCCTCCATCGAGGCGGAACCATCATCGGCTCGGCCCGTTGCGACCGGTTCAAAGATCGGAACGGCCGTCTCCAAGCCGCCCGCAATCTCATCCACAACAGCATCGAAGCTCTCATCATCATCGGCGGCGATGGCAGCCTGACCGGCGCCCAAGCGCTGCAAAGCGAATGGCCCGGCTTGCTGCGCGATTTGCAGGCGTCCGGCGACATCAGCCCCGAACAAGCCGAACGACATCAACACCTGCCTATCGTCGGCCTGATCGGTTCCATTGACAACGATATGTGGGGAACCGACATGACCATCGGCGCCGACACCGCTCTTCATCGCATCGTGGACGCGGTAGACGCCATCACCAGCACCGCCGCCAGCCACCAGCGTACCTTTGTGGTAGAGGTGATGGGGCGGCGCTGCGGCTACCTGGCGTTGATGGGCGCGCTGGCTACCGGAGCCGACTGGGTGCTGATCCCCGAAAATCCCCCTGACGTGGAGGATTGGGAAGGTAAAATGTGCGCCGTCCTGCGTAAGGGGCGGGAAGTGGGCCGCCGCGACAGCATTGTGATTGTGGCGGAGGGAGCGCATGACCGGCACGGCCGTCCCATCAGCAGCCAATACGTGCGCCAGGTGTTGGAAGAACGGCTTAACGTGGACGTGCGGGTGACGGTGTTGGGGCACGTGCAGCGCGGCGGTTCCCCCAGCGCTTTCGACCGGAACTTGAGTACCCTGTCCGGAGCGGCGGCGGTGGCGGAACTGCTGTCGGCCGAGCGGCGGACGGAGCCTTGCGTGATTGGCCTGGATGGTAACAAAATCCGCGCCGTGTCTCTGTCGCGCTGTCTGACCCAAACCTGGGAAGTGGAAAAAGCGGTGCAGGCGCAGGAATTCAGCCGCGCCATGTCGCTGCGGGGGCATAGTTTTAGCGAATCGTTCCAAATTGTGCGCACCCTGGTGCGGGCGCTGCCCCATCCGGTGGAATCAGGTCGTCGGCTGCGGATGGGGGTGATGCACGCTGGCGGGCCGGCGCCGGGGATGAACACGGCCGTGCGCGCCGCCGTCCGTTTGGGCGTGGACAAAGGGCATACCATGCTGGGGGTACGCAACGGCTTTCGCGGGTTGGCGCAGGACGAAATCCGAGAATTGGCCTGGATGGATGTGGCCGGCTTTACCTCTCGCGGCGGGGCTGAATTAGGCACCAATCGGCATGTTCCGGAAGGCGGCGAATTTTACGCCATCGCCCGCAATCTGGAAAAACACCGGTTTGAAGGATTGCTGATCATCGGCGGTTGGTCGGGTTACCAGGCGGCATTGGAGCTGCACCAGCGGCGGGAGGAATTTCCGGCGTTCAACATCCCCATCGTCTGCCTGCCCGCCACCATCAACAACAATCTGCCCGGCGCCTAGCTTTCAGTGGGGGCGGATACGGCGTTGAACAACATCATTGACGCGGTAGATCGCATCAAGCAATCGGCCGTCGCTTCCCGGCGCACCTTTATCGTGGAAGTGATGGGGCGATACTGCGGCTATCTGGCTTTGATGAGCGCCCTGGCCACCGGGGCCGAGCGAGTGTACATGCACGAGGAAGGGGTCACGTTGAACGATTTGGTGCAGGATACCGAGGCATTGATCACCGGCTTTAAGCGGGGCAAACGGGTCGGCCTCATCATCCGCAACGAGATGGCGAATGAGATTTACTCGACCAGTTTCATGAAGGCGTTGTTTGAAGAAGAGGGGGGCGACATCTTCGATGTGCGCCAGGCGATTTCGGGCCATTTGCAGCAGGGCGGCGACCCCAGCCCCTTTGATCGGATTTTGGCGACGCGGTTGGCGGCCAAATGCGTAGATTTTTTGGCGGAGCAAATCCTTAGTCCGGAACCGATGAGCGCGGTGATTGGGCAGGTGCGGGGCGAAGTGCGCTTCACCGATTTGCGTGATGTGTCCCGGCTGTTGAATCGAAAGTACGGCCGTCCTAAAAAACAGTGGTGGATGGATTTGCGTCCCATCGCCAAAACGTTGGCGCAATCGGCGCCCCGTTCGCAAAACGGGCGCGTGCAAACGTTAGACGACCGGCCAGGTTTTCCAACCTCGTCGGTCTAGTGGAGGTATCAGTTTGATTGAGCAACTCATTGAAGCGGGGCGGCAAATCGTCTCGGCGCACATGGCGCGAGGGTGGGGTGGTAATTTGAGCGGCCGTTACCAGGGCAATATCGCCATCACCCGCTCCGGGGCCGACCTGGGGCAGTTGAACCGCTCCGATTTCGTGGTGGTGACGCCGCGCGCGCCGGTTCACCAGCAGCGTTTGCCCAAACCCTCCTCCGAATTAGCGATGCACTTGACCGCCTATCAAACCCAGCCGACCACACAGGCTATCATTCACGCCCATCCGCCTAATGCCATTGCCCTGGGGTTGTTGGGGCGGGATTTGCCGGCGTTGACCCCTGATTTTTACGTTCATTTGGGGACTTCGGCGCCGCTTTTGTCTTACATCACGCCAACGACAGAGGAATTGGGCGCGGCCGTAGGCGAACTGTTGGTTTCCTCTCCGGCCGTGCTGCTGCAAAATCATGGCGTCATCGTCCTGGGCCACTCTGTCAGCCAAGCGTTGCTGCGATTGATGTTGTTGGAGGAGCAGGCCGGGATTTACTTGCAAGCCCTGGCTGTGGGAGAGCCGCGCATTTTGACGGAAGAGGATATGCTGCGGCTGGACGTGGTGACGGGCGGGCGGTATCGGTACGGGGAGCGGATGCCTTAAGCCGTGATACGTGAAACGTGATGCGTGACCAGAAAACCTTCACGTATCACGTATCACGTTTCACGTTTCACGCGAATTTGATGCAAAATCCCATGAGAGCCGTCATAGATTGAGGAGTTGGGTATGTTAATGCAGGCGATGGCGTTGTCGGAACCCAAAGAGGTGGGTGAGTCACCGCTGATGATGGTGGAAACGGCCGTGCCCCAACCTGGCCCCGGTCAAATACGGCTAAAAGTCAGCGTATGCGGCGTGTGCCACACCGATTTGCACACCGTCGAGGGCGACCTGACCCTGCCCCGCTTACCGCTCATCCCCGGCCATCAGGTCGTAGGCGTGGTGGAGAAATTGGGGCCAGGCAGCCAGGCGTTCCAGGTGGGCGACCGGGTGGGCGCAGCCTGGCTCAATTGGGCTTGCGGCGAGTGCGATTATTGTCGTTCCGGTCTGGAGAATTTGTGCCAGCGCGCCCGCTTTACCGGCCTCCACGCCGATGGCGGCTACGCCGAATACCTGGTGGTAGATGAGCGTTACGTTTACCCATTGCCCCCCGCCTTTTCCGATGCCGCCGCCGCGCCGCTGCTTTGCGCCGGGATCATCGGCTACCGCTCCCTCAACTTAAGCGGCATTCGGCCGGAGGGAAAGCTGGGACTATACGGCTTTGGCGCCAGCGCTCACCTGGCGATTCAAGTGGCCCGCCATTGGGATTGCCAGGTGTATGTCTTCACCCGCAGCCGGGATCACCAGGCGCACGCGCTGGAATTGGGGGCGGTTTGGGCAGGAACGGCTCAGGAAAATCCGGGAACGGCGTTGGATGCGGCGGTGATGTTTGCTCCGGCCGGCTGGCTTGTGCCGTTGGCGCTGGGCCATCTGCGGCCCGGCGGCGCGCTGGCGATTAACGCCATCCATCTCAGCCCCATCCCCGAACTGCCCTACTCGTTGCTTTACGGTGAGCGAACGGTACGCAGCGTGGCTAATTTCACGCGCCAGGATGCGGCGGAATTTTTGCAATTGGCGGGGGAGATTCCGGTGGAAACGGCCGTCGTCACCCTCCCCCTCGCCGCCGCCAATCAAGCCTTGCAGCAGATCAAAGCCAGCCAGGTTCGCGGGGCGGTTGTGTTGGAAGTTGCCACTCAATCATGAACCTTGCATTAGAACGCAGGCACTAATTCATTGACACTTCCTCCATCTTGCATATAATTAGCACAGCTAACTATTAGCCTGTCTAATTAAAAGTTTGACTTTCTGGACGTAGGGGCGACATGCTTTGTCCCTACGCTTTTATTTGCCTGATGATGGATACCAAACGATTAGAGACCGCCCAACAAGTGCTGCAAATCATCCCGTCCGTGATGCGGATGGTTGCGTCCGAAGTGCGGGCCATGAAAAGCCCGGTGGCCCTGAACCAACTGAGCGTGTTGAGCGTACTGCTCCAACAAAAATGCAATTTGAGCGAATTGGCCGAGTATCACGCCGTCAGCTCGCCCACGATGTCGAACACCATCAGCACTTTGGCCCAACGCGGGCTGGTGACGCGCACCCGCTCAGAGAGCGACCGGCGGCAGGTGTTGATTGAGTTGACCCCGGCGGGCACGGCCGTCCTCCAGGAAATCGGGCTGCAAGTCATCGCGCGCATGGCTGAACTGCTGGCCCCCATTTCCGATGAGGAACAAGATACCTTGCGTGCCGGGCTGGTGGCGCTGCACCGCGCCTTTGGCGGCGCTGAACATCCGTTCCCATCAAGCGAAGAATTCCAGAAAAACCTTGAAACCATGTTGGGGGGCTGACAAACCGCGAAACGCAAAACGTGAAACGTGAACAGAGAGACATCACGTTTTACGCATGACGTTTCACGCCAGCTTCCTCGAAATTTGAAAGACCTGTTAAGGAGAGTTACATGTTTATTCGTTTATTTGATGCCATAACCCGCTTGGCGGTGCGTTTCCGCTGGGTGACAATTGCCCTCACCGTCATCGTGCTGGTGTTGGGCGTGTTTGCTATGACGGATTTAAATTTGGAAATGCTGCCCCGGATCGAGTTTCCCCAATCAGTCGTGGTGGCGCAGTGGCCGGACTCAGAATCCTCGGAACAGTTTTTACAGAATGTGACCATCCCCCTGGAAGAAAACCTATCCACAGTTGAAGGCGTCGTCAATGTCGAGTCGAACACGACGCAAGGCTTTGCCTTTATCATTGTTCGCAGCGACTTTGGCTTGAACCAGGAGAGATTGCTGGCGGATATTGAAACGGCCGTAACCAACACCAATCTCCCTGACGGCATGGAAGCCCCGCAAATTCTTAACTTCAGCCTGTCTGACTTACCGATTGTGGTCGCCAGCGTCTCTTCCTCTGACCTGTCGCTGGCCGAACTGAAAGCGTTGGTGGAAAGCGACTTACAGCCTCAACTGGAACAGATTGATCAAGTGAGCCGGGTCTCCATCACCGGCGGCCAGGAACTGCCGGATGAGAGCGCCGCCGCAACCGAACCGACCCCGGAACCGGAGCCGACGCCTGAACCAGGACGTTTGCCGCTGGTCGTGATCCAGGGGGCCAAGACGCTGGGCATCGAAATTGAATACGCCCAGGATGTGACGCCGGAGGCGCTGGCCGGAATTGGCGGCACGGATGAGCAGGTGTTGCAAGTGTTGCGCATGATCCCGCCGGAAACGTTACCCTACGCGCCGCCGGAGACGCTGGCGATTTTGCCCATCGAATTCATGGAAATGCTGGACGCCGATTTGTTGGCCGAACTGGACGGCTTGGCGGCCGAATTTGGCGGCGTCGCCCAATACACCATCGCCCAATCCCGCGCCATTTTGAATGGGGCCGACCCAGCGTCGGTGGCGCAGGCGGAGCCGACGCCAGAGCCGACCCCGGAGCCGACTCAGGAGCCGGTTGTGGTGGAAACGGCCGTCCCCGAAATCACCCCCGTCGCTCTACCCGATTCCTGGATTGCCGCCGCCGGAGCTGCTGGCTTTAACCTGGCGACGACAGCCGACATCACCCCGGAAGTGATGGGCGGTATCGCCGGTTTTGCCCCGGAACTGTTGAATGACCTGACCCCGGAAATGTGGCGGGCGCTGGATCCGACGGCCGTGGCCCTGGTATTGGCCGATGTGTCCGAAACCCTAAACGAGCAGTTGGCCGTCGAACTGCAAGCCGTGCAGTTGGCTGCCAATGGCGAGACGCCGGAACCGGTCAAACTGCCGGAGTCTTGGGTGACGATGGCGGCGGGCGCGGGCTTCACGCTGGCAACGACGGCCGATGTGCCGGCAGCGGCGATGGGACAGTTGGCCGGGTTTGCGCCGCAGTTACTGGCTGACCTGACGCCGGAAATTCTGTTGAGTTTTACCCCGGATGCGCTGGCGGTTTTGCCCGAAGATTACGTAGCCTCGTTGGATGAAGGCTTGCAGCAGACGCTGACGGCCGTAGCCGCAGCCGACGCCCAATACCAGGCCAGCCTGGCGGCGGATGGCGAGGAAGTGGCGGCAGTAAAGGAGCCGGAAGTAGACCCGGCCCGTTTGCCCGACATGCTGATTCAAGGGGCGGCCGCCTTTGGCATGGAGATTGAGTTTGCCCAGGATTTGACGCCGGAGTTGATACGGCCGTTAGCCGCCGCCGGGCCGCAAGCCGCCCAATTCCTCCAGGCGCTCACCCCCGATCATCTGCGGCTGATGCCCGCCGAATCTATTGCCTTGATGCCGATGGATTTCCTGGATGCGCTGGACGCCGATTTGCGGGCGGAACTGGACGAGTTAGCCGCCGAATTCGGCGGCGCCGGCCAGTTGGCCTTGAAAGAAGCGGAGGAGCGGGCGGCGGCTTCGGCTGGCGCGCCGCCGTTGAGCGGCATCTGGTTGGAACCCGGCCCCAATGGCGAGGAACCTCTTTTCTTTACCGCCGCTGATTTGTTGAACAACCCCTTCATGGACGGCGCGGCGATGCTGCTTAATTCCCTGCCTGCGCGCTCAGAACGCCCGGCGGATTTGGCCGGAGATTTGACGCCGGATGTCATCGCTTATCTGGCTGAAAATGAAGAGGACTTTGTGCAGAATCTGGAACTGCCGGTGCTGGAGTTGATGTCGCCAGAAACGCTGACCTTCATGCTGGAAACGTACCCCGACGCCTTTGATGCGGAGACGACTGACCGGCTGGCCGGAGTGGCGGCGGGAACCGTCACCGTCTTTGTGCCGGAAGCCTCCATCACCCGCACTGACAGAGACCCGGCGGTGGTCATCAGCCTGTTTAAGGATGGGGACGCCAACACGGTGGAGGTGGCGCATCAGATTTTTGATGCGCTGGACGCTTACACGGCGGCCAATCCCCAGGTGAAAACGTCGCTGGTGTTTGAGCAGGCTACTTTTATCGAGGATTCGATTGCCGGCGTCTCCCGCGAGGGGGCGTTGGGCGCGGTGTTCGCCGTTATCATCATCCTCATCTTCCTCAGCGGCCGGGTAGGCGGCAAATATAAATTGAGCTGGCGGGCGACGGTTGTGACCGGCGTTTCCATTCCGGTGTCCATTTTGGCCGCTTTTTTGATGATGCGCTGGCTGCCGCCAACGATTGGGGAATGGATTCATGGTCTGGCGGAGTCAACGGACAGCAGCCAACTGCGTTTTATTGCCCAGGTGTTCCCCACCAATATGACCCTGAACATTATGACGTTGAGCGGTTTGACGGTGGCTATTGGCCGGGTGGTGGATGACTCGATTGTGGTGTTGGAAAATACGTATCGTTTCATTCAGCAAGGGGATGACCCGATGGCGGCCGTCTTTGAAGGCACGAAAGAGGTGGCGATTGCCATTTTTGCGGCGACGGCGACGACGGTGGCGGTGTTCCTGCCGCTGGGTCTGCTGGGCGGCATCATCGGCTCTGTCTTCCTCCCCTTCGGCCTGACGGTGACGTATGCGCTGATGGCTAGTTTCATCGTTGCCATCACGGTGGTTCCGGCGTTGACTTACTTGATGATCCGCAAGGAACATATCCCGGAAGAGAAAGAGACGACGATGCAGCGTTGGTACACGCCGATTCTGGTGTGGTCGTTGAATCACCGCTTTTACACCCTGTTGAGCGCCACAATTATCTTCCTGGCAAGTTTGCTGCTGCTGAAACAACTGCCGCAAAGCTTTATCCCCGGCTTGGGGGAGCCGACCGTTAACGTTATCGTGAATTTACCTGCCGGCACGCCGATGGCGGAGACGGATGCGTTGGTGGCTGAGTTTGAAACGGCGATTGAATCTATTGAAGGCGTGGAAACAATCCAGACGGAAATAGGCAGCGCCGGCGGCTTTGAAGCGTTTTTTGGCGGCGGCGGCGTCAGTCAAAATGTGGCTAATATCACGATTACGGCGCATGATCATCTGGTCAAAGATTTGACCGATTTGACGAATGAAATCCGGCAGGAGGCGGATTCAATCTTTGGCCGGGAACAGGTCAGCGTATCGGCCGCTTCACAGACCGGGTTCAGTGGTTTTGTGCTGGTGTTGACCGGCGACGATTTGGAAGAACTGAGGGCGTTGGCGCCTGACGTAAAGGAAGCGTTGTTAACGGTTGATCTGGACGGAGATGGTATCCAGGACATCGCCAATGTCAGCAGTAATGTAGATGCCAGCGAAGGTATGCTGGGAGATGGTTTGATTATCCGATTAGACGGCCGTCCCGCCATCAGCTTCAGCGGCGACCTGGAGACACAAAACACCCTGGGGGTAACGGATGCGGCGAAAGCGGCTATCAATGAAATCGGCCTGCCGGCTGGCGTAGAAGTGACCGAAGGGTTTGATTCGCAGCAGCAGGTGGAAGGGTTCCGCGGCATGGTGAAAGCCATCGGCTATTCGGTCATCATCGTCTACCTCATCATGGCCTTGACCTTCCGCAGTTTCATCCATCCTTTCACGATTTTGTTCAGCCTGCCGTTCGCCCTGGTGGGGGCGGCGCTGGCCTTATGGTTGACTAACAGCGTTCTCGGCATCTCAGCCATGATTGGTTTGATGATGTTAGTGGGCATTGTGGTGACGAACGGAATTGTGCTTATGGAATTGGTGCAGCAGCTGCGTCACCAGGGTAAAAATGCGTATGACGCCCTGGTGGAAGGGGGGCGAACCCGTCTGCGTCCCATCTGGATGACGGCGTTGGCCGCCATTCTGGCGTTGATTCCGCTGGCCGTCAGCGCTGAAGCGGGGGCCATCATTGCTTCGGAATTGGCGCGGGCGGTGACCGGCGGTTTGTTGGTGAGTACGGCGCTGACGCTGGTGGTGATTCCGGTGATGTACAGTTTGTTTGACCAATTGACGCAAAAGTTGACCAAGAAAAAATAGTGTGACATTTCCCCGGAAACCGCAAGTTTTCGGGAAAACAGGACGCTTTAGCCGGTGGTGAACGGTCATACCGTTTGCCGCCGGCTTTTTTTTGTTTCCCCAGACCTCGACAAAATACGTTAAAATAGGCAGTGTGATCGCTTTGTAATTTGTTTATGCCAAAGGAAGAGGTGTCCTATGACGGGTGACATCAGTCTGGTGTTACTCATTCTTGGTGTTGCTATTGTTTTGTTCGCTTCGGAGCGTCTGCGGGTGGATGTGGTAGCCATCATGGTGCTGTTGGCGTTGCTGTTCACCGGCATTTTGGAGACCGAAGAAGCATTTTCTGGCTTTTCCAGCCCGGCCGTTATCACAGTGTGGGCGATTTACGTAGTCAGCGCCGGATTGACGCAGACGGGGGTGGCGGATTTCATCGGCCAGCGGATTTTGCGGGTGGCGGGATCAAACGAACAGCGGCTGGTGGCAGTGATTATGGTGACGGTGGGGGTGATGTCGGCGTTTATGAATAACATTGGCGCCACGGCCGTCCTCCTGCCGGCGGTGGTCACTATTGGTCGCCGTACTCGTATTCCTGTTTCCAAGCTGCTCATCCCCCTGGCCTTTGGTTCGCTTCTCGGCGGCGTGACCACCCTCATTGGCACGCCGCCCAACCTGCTTGTCAGCGCCGCCCTGGCCGACGCCGGTTTGAAGCCATTCTCCCTGTTCGACTACACGCCGATGGGCCTCATCATCATGATCAGCGCCATCATTTACATGACGCTGGTCGGCCGTCATCTGCTGCCGGATCGGGCCAATGTGGATACCGAAGACCTGGTGGGCGAGTATCAGGTGCGGGAGTATTTGACGGAGTTGAAAGTGCTGCCCAATTCGCCTCTGTTAGGCAAAACGGTGGCGGAGAGCGATTTGGGACAGGTGTATGATCTGACGGTGGTGGGGTTGATTCGGCAGGGGGAGGTGCGGCTGGGATTGCTGTCTGATTGGCCGATCATGGCGGGGGATTTGCTGTTGACGCGCGGGCCGGTGCAGCGGCTATTAGATTCGTATAGCCAAATTGGGGTGGCGATTGAGCCGTATGTTAAGTTGAGCGATCTGGCGCTCACCTCGCCGGAGGCGACGGTGGCGGAGGTGGTGATCAGCCAGAAGGCGGATTTTGTGGGCAAAACGCTGCGGGAGATTGAGTTTCGCACGCATTATGGGTTGACGGTGTTGGCGATTTGGCGGCAGGAAGCGGCGGTACACGGCCGTTTAGATACCGTTCCGCTCAAATTGGGGGACACCTTGTTGGTTCACGGCGCGCGGGAACGAATCGAAGCGCTGCCACGGGACGAAGCCTTCCTGCTGTTGGGGTCGGTGCCGTTGGAGCAGCGGCGGCTGCAGAAAGCGCCTATCGCGGTCGCTATCTTTTTGCTGATGATTGGCCTGGTGGCGACCGGGGTTTTGCACATTTCGGCGGCGGCCGTCACCGCCATGATGCTGTTGATCATAACCGGGGCCATTCGCATGGACGAGGCGTACCAATCCATCGAATGGCAGTCCGTCTTTTTGATCGCCGGGATGCTGCCCATGGGGGTGGCTATGGACAAAACGGGAACGGCGCAGTTCCTGGCGGATTTAATCGTGAGTTCGGCCGGCGGCTTTGGCCCGCAAGGGGTCATGATTGGACTGTTCATTTTGACGACCATCATCACCGAATTCATGTCCAATGCGGCGGCGGCGGTTCTGGTGGCGCCCATCGCTATCAATGCCGCGCAGGCGTTGGGGGTTGATCCGCGCGCTTTTGTGATGGGGGTGGGGATGGCGGCGTCGAACTCCTTCTTGTTCCCGATAGGCCATCAGGCCAGTGTGCTGGTGTACGGCCCTGGCAATTACCGCTTTTTCGACTACACTAAGGTCGGGTTGCCGTTGACGCTGCTGATCTGGTTGTTGATGATCATATTTTTGCCAATTTTTTGGCCGTTATGGGGAGGATAAAGGCAGAAAGCAGCAGGCAGAGTCGTTTTTCTCCCAGTAAGGATTTGCGTATTTGATGACGGGTGACATTGCCCTGGTTTTGGGGATTCTGGCGGCGTCTGTGGCGCTGTTTGCTTCGGAGCGCATCCGGGTGGATGTGGTGGCGCTGATGGTGCTGCTGGCTTTGACGTTGACGGGCACGTTGACGGCGGAACAGGCGCTTTCGGGGTTTTCCAGCACGGCCGTCGTCACTGTGTGGGCGATTTACATGATCAGCGCCAGTTTGACCCGCACCGGCATCGCTGATTACATCGGCGGCTACATTGGCCGTTTGGCGGGACAGGGGGAAGTGCGGCTGGTGTTGGTGATCATGGCCGTGGTCGGGGTGATGTCCGCTTTCATGAACAACATTGGCGCGGCGGCGGTGCTGCTGCCGGTGGTGGTGGGACTGGGGCGAAAAAAGAAAGTTCCCGTTTCCAAATTACTCATCCCCCTCGCGTTTGGTTCGCTGTTGGGCGGCGTGACCACCCTCATCGGCACGCCGCCGAATTTGCTGGCCAGCGACGCCCTGGCGGAGGCCGGGTTTCCAGCTTTCACGCTGTTTGATTACACGCCGATGGGCGTGATTATCCTGTTCAGCAGCATTTTGTACATGGTGTTTGTGGGGCGTCATTTGCTGCCCAGTTATGCGGAAACGACCCATCATGATGGGCAAGATTTGACGACTGAGTACCGGCTGCGGGATCATCTGGTGGCGTTGGCGGTGGAGCCGCATTCGGCGTTAATCGGCAAGACGATTGTGGATACCCAGTTGGGGGCGATGCATGATGTAACGGTGATGGGGGTGCTGCGGGACGGCCGTCTGCGGTTGGGGATTTTGCCTAATGCCCATCTTCAGGCGGGGGATGTGCTGTATGTCAGTGGCAACACTGCTCAAATCGAAGTGGAAGAAGCAGCGATGGGGGTGCGGTTGGTTCCCAACGGGCATTTGACGGATGCGTCGTTGACCTCGGAAGAAACGGCCGTGACCGAGATCGTCATCAGTCAGAAAGCGAATTTTGTGGGACAAACGTTGGGAGCGATTGATTTTCGCGGCCGGTATGGGTTAAATGTGTTGGCTATTTGGCGCGAAGAGTCCCCGATTTTTGGACAATTGGCAGAAGAGCCGCTGCACCTGGGAGATACCTTGTTGGTACACGGCCGTCGGGAGCGGCTGGAGGCGGTTCGGGAAGACCCCGCTTTTTTGGTGCTGCGGCCGTTGCCTGGCCCTGGCCCCCGTTTGCACAAAGCGCCCTTAAATTTGCTGATTTTTGTGTCGGTGATTACGGCCGTTGGCCTGGGTTGGCTGCATATCTCCATTGCCGCTTTGTTGGGCGCTGTGCTGGTGGTGCTGACCGGCTGCCTGAACATGGATGAAGCGTATGCGGCGGTGGAGTGGAAATCGGTGTTCCTCATCGCCGGGATGCTGCCTATGGGCATCGCTATGAAGGAAACGGGGACGGCGCAGTTCCTGGCGGATCAAATCATCAGTTTTGTCGGCGGCTTTGGCCCCCGTGGGGTGATGGTGGGTTTGTTTGTGCTGACCACCGGATTAACGGCGTTTATGTCCAATGCGGCGGCGGCAGTGCTGGTGGCGCCGATTGCCATTCAGACGGCCGTTTCTTTAGGAATCGATCCGCACGCTTTTGTCATGGGTATCGCCATCGCCGCCTCCAATTCATTCGTCACACCTATTGGCCATCAGGCTTGCATTCTTGTCTATGGGCCAGGCGGGTATCGCTTTTTCGACTATGCCAAAGCCGGGTTGCCGTTAACTTTACTGATCTGGCTGCTCATGGTAATCTTCCTGCCCATGTTTTGGCCCTTGGGGTGAGCGCAGTACCTTTGGGCTATTGTGATTATCTGCATAATTCTGTAAAAAGCTGTTGTTTGAAAACGAAATAAAAAGTCGGCTCCACCCCGTATTGTTATGCCGGCTTACGACTTCATCACCGCCTTCACGGCTCCCCACTTCGAAGCAATCTGCTCCCAACTTCACTTCAAGGCCATCACTGTTTCTTGCCTAATTGCAGTGTGCCTGTCGGAGGATATTTGATGGATTTTGACCTGCATTTGACGAAAAAGACATTTACACTTTTTCTATTTTTTCTAGCCATTACCACACTTTCAGTAACGGCCGCTGGCGCTGAAGAGTTGCCGGTGACGGAAACGGCCGTGTCCGTTCCCACAGCCGCCACACCCCCTGATACAGACTGGTATACCGTCGGCGGCAACGCGGCGCGCACGTCCTGGGTGAATGGAGAAGTACGCGGGACGCTCACCCCAATCTGGTACAAACCATTTGAGGCATATATCCCGCCTCGTGTGCAAATTATCACCACCAACGGCATGTTGTTTGTAGCCACGGCCAACGGCCTTTATGCGTTAAATGCCGCCAACGGTAATGAGTGTTGGGTGTACCCGACGGAATACCCCCTGGGACATTCGCCCACGGTGGTAGATGGCGTCGCCTATGTTGGCGGTTTTGATCGGAAAGTTCACGCCATCAATGCCCAATCATGCCAGAACGGCGGCCAACGCTTGTGGACGTTTGAAGCCGGCGCGGGATTCGACACGAATCCGCTGGTTGTGAACGACATGGTTTATGCCGGGAATCGGGATGGCAAGTTTTATGCCATCTATGCTGCCGGCGCCAATGCCGGACAGACGGCCTGGTCATTTCAGACGGGCGGCCCCATTCACTATTCAGCAGCTTATAACAATGGCGTTCTTTACTTTGCGTCCAACGACAGCTACGCATATGCGCTGAATGCTACGACTGGCAGTTTGGTCTGGAAATCGGATAAGCTGCCTGGCGCCGGTTTTCAATCCTGGTGGCCGGTTATTTACCAGGACAAAGTCATTTTTTCGGGAAGCAACAATTATCGTACCTCTATCTATCCTGGTTCCATTAACAGTCGCCAGTTTTCCGGAATGGAGTCCGATGAAGTTTTTCCAAATCGGGATACCGACCCGCGCGGCACATTGGTGGGCGCCAGGGGGACGCAGCCTGGAAATTGGGCTGCGGGAACGATGACGGTTAATGCCAGCCGAATTGTAAATTATTTCAATCAAAAACCATACCGCCGGTCAGTTATTGTCCTCAATCAGTCGAACGGGGCGGAACCCAACAAATCAGCCGCGCCGGTTTTGTGGACAGGAACGCACAGCGGCACCCGCTATCCGCCTGTGGTTGGCGTCGACGGGGTGCTGTATCAGCAAAATAACTATCTGTCGGATCCTTATATCAATGGGGGGCAAATTTCTGGTTGGGAACCGGGCAGCTCTTATATCTCACTGGTCAACACAGATTGGGCGGCGGTGGACGAGCCGCACGCGGCGTCTGCCGGTGGCAATCTGGTTTACTGGAATTTGTGTTGCGACCGTCAGGCTGGGGCATTTGATATCACCATTCCGCGCGTGGAGGGAAACACCAATGGCAGTTCTAGAGAGTGGCTATATTTTAATTACAACCTAAAGAATTTTATCCCAAATTACAATGAGAATTACACTGCTGTTCATAGTAACTACCTGAAGCCTTATACCAATTTTGGCAATATTAATGGGGTTTATGGTTTTCATGCTGATACGAACCCGCCGATTCCGTATAACGGCCGTGTTTACATGCATCGCAGCAATGCCATCATTGCCTTTGAAGATCGTTGGCCGCCCTCCTCAACCAAGCTGCCCACCGCTCAAATCGTCAATGCGCCTGATGAAAGTTTAACGCCCCTAGGCGTGCAGGGGTTGACATCCAGCCTGGAAACCGAAGTGCAAAAAATCATCGACGCCGGTCATTTGCAGCCAGGCTACATCAGCCACGGCATCTTCGATTTTAGAGGTTCGGTAGCGTGTGGCGATGACTTGGTAGATTACTGGCACAGTTCGGCCGATACGCTTTATACGCTGGCTATGGCGTATCCTTATCTTTCACCAGGGTTACAAAATTCAGTCAAAACCTATATGGCCAATGAATATACTAATTACCCCCCCTATCTTTACAACCATGTCGGTTGGGACACTGGCGCCGCGAGAGGAGCGTTTGATGTGCCGCCGGATATCGCCACGCAGTTAGCTAATTCAGCTCCCCGTCAGGCAAACTGGACGTTCAGGAACAGTGGGGGGTGGAATGGCCAGGGAGGATGGCAGCGGAACCCGTTCACGTTTTATGCGCTGTGGCAGTATGCCGAACTGGTGGGGAATGCCGCCGCTGTTAGAAATGACGCCCAAAGTGCGTTTTGGAATGAGTTTAACAACCAACCGCCGGATTCGCTGCTGTTGAATATGCCGCTGGCGCATAATGCCTACATCGCCGGTTATTTAGGCTGGCTGGAATTGGAGGCAGCGGCCGGTCAGCCAGAGTCTACCAATGTGCGCAATGAGTTAAATCGGTTGTTGGCGCTTCGGGCAAATAACTTTACGAAGAATACAGCTTACACTTCGGCCGGCGAGTCGGGGGACCAACCTTACTGCCGCTCGTTGAATATCTCCAGTAATTTCCTGTACATGGCGCCGGAATTGGCCGACTATTTGAAAGCAAATGCGTTGAACAAGGTGCAAACGGCCGTCAACGAATACGAAACCGTCGCCCCTTACTGGTATGTCACCCTGTTTGAGGCTGGGTATGCGGAAAACGCCCAGGCGCCGCTGTTTGATGCGTATGGGCTGTTTGCAGCTAAATCCTGGATATTGGATGTGCCCGGCGAAGAAATGGAGAAATTGTTGGATGTGCCTGCATTTCCGGTTGGGGATTTGTATTACGTTCAAAAATTGGTGATGGCGCTTGAGAACCAGGCGTATGGTTTTGGCTTGTCTTTGGTGTGGCCGACATCAGGGTCGCGGACGATTGACGCCGGCAAAGTAGCCTCTTTCAATTTCAGATTCACGCCGAGCGGCGGTTTTGTAGCGCCGATCACGATGTCAGCCGTGAATTTGCCGCCTAATTTCACGGCAACGTTCCCGGATAGTCCGGTTTCTCCGCCGGGGACGGGGCGGGTTTGGCTGCGAGATTCCAGCCCGGATGATGCGCCGCCAGCGCGGTATACTGTGACGATTCGGGCCAGCGGCGATGGCATTACGGCCGATTACACGGTGGATGTGCTGGTGAATCCGGCGGAAGTTTATCTGCCGGTGATTGTGACCCAATGAGTACGATGGTTCCAATCCGTAATCGTTCAGGCGCAGGCGTGGGCGTCCGGCTGCTGCTGACGGCCGTTTTCGTCCTGACTATCCTGCTTATTCAACGGCCCAATCGAGCGCAAACGGCTCCCGCTGCGCCAAACCGGGAAACGGCCGTGCCCGCGCGCCGCGTCAACATCCCTTACACTACCGTTACCCGCCCTGGCATCCCTGTGCCCGAACGCGCCATCTTCTGGTACGGACAGGTCGGTCCCGCCGACGATAATTACACCGATGTCCGGCTCATTTACAACGATGATGAACTCGTGGTCACCTTTCATGTGTTTGACCGCATCCTCTTTTACGACACGCCGCCGGTGGGGAACGATTTGACCGCCTACGACGCTGTGACCCTTTACTTGAATCTGGACGGCCGTGCCGGAACCAGTCCCGGAACCAACGCCTACCGCTTTGAAGGAGCGCTCAACTTCGGCGAATCCCGCGCCAGCTATCAAAAAGCGTTCAAAGGGAATGGAGCGGGCTGGTCATCGGCCAATATCAACTTTACCACGCTCGACGGCATCCAGATGAACGGCATCAACGACAACAATGAAGATCGTGGTTGGAACATAAGTTTTTTTATCCCTTATGCCAGCCTGGGATTGGCTGGAAAACCGGCAGCCGGAACCATTTGGGGGATAGCGGCCGTGACTCATGACCGGGACAGCGGCGGCACGCTGCCCGATAAATCATGGCCCGATTCGCCCGATCTCAACAGCCCATCCACCTGGGGCGAATTGTCCTTCGGTTTGCCGGTTTACAATCCGCCTGCTGCCAACACCGGCGATCTCATTACCGTTCGGCAGGGGGTGAACGGCGATGTAGTTCAAGATGGTCATGTTGGTGGCAATTCCACCTGCGCTGAAGACCTCTGGCCCAATTTTGGCCGCAATGGGGCAGCCTCAACTACAGTTCAACGGCGTCGCGGGAATTATTTGTGGTGCAAAATCAGTGGAACCTGGGTGATTTCCCTTGCTTTAACAAGTATTATGTCACCTTCCCTCTGAACAGTTTGCCGGCGGGTCAGGCGGTCATTTCAGCCACGATGACGATGTATCAGTTTGGCAACTCCAATCAAGGCGGCTCATTTGACCCGAATGATCCGCCGCAACCCTCCATCATTCAGGTGTTTACTGTGGCTGATGATTGGAACGAGAGCGCGATCAATTGGAATAATGCGCCGTTGGCGGTGGAAAATGTGGGCCGGGCACAGGTAGACCCGATGCCGCTGGGACCGCCGTGGCCCAATGTCCCCCGGCCGTGGGATGTGAGCCGGGCGGTTGCCGAGGCTTATGCCGCCGGTCAACCGCTGCGTCTGGCGCTCTATTCTGCTGATAATGAGCTGCACAGCGGCAAGTATTTCCGTTCGTCAGATTTTGGCGCGTTGTCGGCACGGCCGTTGTTGGCGGTGCAAATGGGCGTGGTGGATGGATTTACGCTTTCTCTCAATCAATCGTCAGCCAGCATAGAATCGGGGGATACGGCCGTCTTCCAGGCCAGTTTGCAGCCATTGGGTGACTTCAATCAATCAGTGACGTTCACCGTCACCGACCCCTCTCCCCAACTGAATGTCATGCCTACGCAAACGGCCGTCACCCTGCCCGACACCGTCAACATCAACATCACCGATTTAAGCGGCAACGGTTGGTACAATTTCACGGCGACGGCGACGGCGGGCGGGTTTCAGGAAACGGTTGACTTCTCCGTTTTTGTGGCCGATGAAGCCATCTATCTGCCGCTCATCCAACGGTAACGCGCTTTTTGGGCTGCGATACGGCCGTTTCAGTTTACGCTGTCCCCACCCTGGGCTATAATCCACCTCGCCTGTCTGGAATCCCAGTCGGCTGCAAAAACATTCAACAGCGAGGTAAAAATGCCCAAAGCGCTCATCACCGGAATCACCGGCCAGGACGGTTCCTATCTGGCCGAACTTTTACTTAAACAAGGTTACGACGTCGTCGGCATGGTGCGCCGCACCAGCACCGTCAACTTCCATCGCATCGCGCACATCCAGAACAAAGTCCAAATCGTTCTGGGCGATTTATTAGATCAATTCTCTCTGGTTCATATTTTAGAAGAGTACCAACCCGATGAAGTGTACAATCTGGCGGCTCAGTCCTTCGTCCCAGCCAGTTGGAATCAGCCCGTCTTCACCGGCGAAGTCACCGCCCTGGGCGTGACCCGGATGCTCGACGCTATCCGCATCGTCAACCCCAACATTCGCCTTTATCAAGCCAGTTCCAGCGAAATGTTTGGCAAAGTGGTGGAAGTGCCGCAGCGAGAGACAACCCCGTTTTACCCGCGCAGCCCTTATGGCGCAGCCAAAGTGTACGGCCATTGGATCACCATCAATTACCGGGAGAGCTACGGTCTGCACGCCACCTCCGGCATCCTGTTTAACCACGAGTCGCCCCGGCGCGGGCTGGAATTCGTCACCCGTAAAATTTCTTACCATGCGGCGTTGATCAAACTAGGCCGGGCCGACGAACTTCGTCTGGGCAATTTGGACGCCCGCCGGGATTGGGGGTTTGCCGGCGATTACGTCAAGGCAATGTGGCTGATGTTACAGCAGGATGAACCGGACGATTACGTGGTTGCCACAGGCGAGACCCATTCTGTGGTGGAGTTTTTGGAAGCGGCCTTTGGCTGTGTCAATTTGGATTGGCACGACTACGTGGTGCAAGACCCGAAATTCATGCGTCCGGCAGAAGTGGATTTGCTTGTTGGCGATCCCAGTAAGGCCGGTAAAAAATTGGGGTGGGAACCCACCGTGTCCTTTCCAGCACTGGTAGAAATGATGGTGCAGGCTGATATTGATTTGTTGGAAAAGGGTGAAAAGGCGTTGTGATCAAAAAGACCTGCGAGGTTTCTGCAAACCTCGCAGGTCTCCAAAGGAGATGGTTTTTTGATGTCGGACATTAAATTTGGTACGGATGGGTGGCGCGGCCGGATCGCCGAAGATTATACCTTTGACAATGTGCGCCGGGTAGCGCAGGCGTTTGCTGCCTTTTTGCAGCAGGAAGGGTTGGCGTCAAAAGGAGTCGTTATCGGGTATGACAAGCGGTTCCACGCCGAAAATTTTGCCGCCTCCGCTGCCGAGGTGATGGCGGCCAATGGCATTCACACCTGGCTGACGGATGGGCCGACGCCGACGCCGACGATTTCGTATGCGGTGGTGGATAAGCAGGCGGGCGGGGCTATCAACCTGACGGCCAGCCATAACCCGCCCACGGATTGCGGCTTCAAAGTGCGCGACCCTAATGGCGGCGCCATTCCACCGGCGGATTTGAAGAAGATTGAGGCGGTTTTGCCGGACAGCGTGGCCGATGTCAAACGGATGAAGCTGGATGATGCGTTGAGCGACGGCCGTGTCCAAATTTTCGACGCCGCTCCCGCCTACATCGCCCAATTGGGCCGCCTGATTGACGTGGAACCGATCAAAGCGGCCGGCTTCAACGTGCTGGTGGACTGCATGTGGGGCAACGGCGCCGGTTGGTTTCCCAATTTGCTGGCTGGCGGCAAGACGGCCGTCCACGAAGTTCACAACCAGCGCAATCCCATCTTCCCTCACATGGCGCGCCCCGAACCCATCCCGCCCAACGTGGATCATGGCTTAAGTTTCGTCAAAAAGCTGGACGCCGACGTGGCCATCATCAACGATGGCGACGCGGATCGGGTCGGTTTTGGCGATGAAAACGGCGAGTTCATTGACCAGCTTCGCGTTTACGGCTTGCTGGGCTACTACTTCCTGGAAGTGCGCGGCGACCGGGGGCCAATCGTCAAGACCATCTCCACCACTAAGATGTTGAACAAATTGGGCCAAATGTACGGCGTGCCGGTGTATGAGACCGGCGTCGGCTTCAAATACATCGCGCCCAAGATGGTGGAAGTGGACGCCCTTATCGGCGGCGAGGAGAGCGGCGGCTATGCCTTCCACGGCCATGTGCCGGAGCGGGATGGCATTTTAGCTGGGTTGTTTTTGTTGGATTTGATGGTGAAAACAGGCAAGAAACCATCGCAACTGCTGCATTTGCTGTTTGAAAAGGTGGGGGCGCATTTCTATGACCGAATTGACCCCGCCTTTGACCAGACGCGCCGGGCGGAAATTTTGCGCAACGTGTCCGCGGCACGGCCGTCCACCGTCGGCGGGCTGAAAGTGACCGACATCGTCACCGTAGACGGCCATCAATTCATCATGGAAGATGGCGGCTGGCTGCTGGTGCGCTTCAGCGGCACCGAACCGATCATCCGCGTCTACTGCGAAACCACCCACCAAGATCGGGTGGAAGCGATTTTGGCCGACGGCATGAAAATCGCTGGTTTGCGATTATAATAATGGAGACGGCATATTTTGATTGTCCCTATTTGCATGGCGAGGTTGAATTAACGGCCGAACGCGAACAGCACATTGCCCGGCGTCATCCAGATTTATTGCCGGAATATCGTCAGCAGATAACGGATACTCTGTTAGAACCCGATCAAGTACGGCGCAGCGCCCGCTTTCAAAACGCCAGATTGTTTACCCGTTGGTTTGACACCATTCGGCGTGGGAAGTTTGTTGTGGTGGTCGTGATCACCGATTCCGGGGAGGCGGAGCGTCATTGGATAATTACCGCTTACATGGCGCGAAAACTATCCAAAGGAGAGGTGGAATGGCAGAAAAGTTGACGTTTAATTACGATCGTGAAGCTGACATTCTTTACATTGATAAAGTGTCGCCATATGCGGACCAGGAATCCGAAGAATTGGAAGATGGCATCATCGTTCGGTTGAACCCGAAAACGAATGAAGTGGAGAACTTTGAAATCCTCTATTTTTCTACTCGCCTGCTCCGAAAAAATTTATTTGATTTACCGGTAGCCGCCAGTTTAAGTCTGGTCTGATCATATGCCATGCCCAATCCCATAGAATCTCAAAGGCTCTGAAATTTTCATGAAAGCATTCCAGGATTTCTACTCTGACTCAGTAGCGCATTGTTACGGTTGCGGCCGTCTCAATGAGCATGGTTTACAAATCAAGACGCATTGGGATGGCGACGAATCGGTGACGGAATACACGCCACGGCCGTACCACACCGCCATCCCCGGCTATGTGTACGGCGGTCTCATCGCTTCCCTGATTGATTGTCACGGAACCGGCACGGCGGCGGCGGCGGCTTACCGGAAGGACGGCCGTGACATGGACACCGAACCCGCTTATCGTTACGTCACCGCCTCGCTGCATGTGGATTATCTCAAACCCACCCCGCTGGTTCCGCTGACTGTGCGCGGCCGGGTGAAAGAAATTCGCGGCCGGAAAGTGATTGTTGAATCTGAACTGATCGCCGATGGTGTTGTGACGGCGCGCGGCGAAGTGGTCGCCGTGCAAATGCCGGAGAATTTCAGGTGACAGTCACTTTGAAAGTGACTGTCACCTGCAGCCATGCTCATTGACACTCACTGCCACCTCGATTTTGAACGATTTGACGATGATCGGGCGGCGGTGGCGGCGCGGGCGCAGACGGCCGGGGTGGGGCGGATAATTGTGCCCGCGCTTGATTTGGGGAACGGCCGTGCCGTCCTCCATCTCTCCGAGCAATTCGATGCCGTGTACGCGGCGGTAGGCGTTCACCCCAATTCTCCCGGCTGGCAGGATAACTGGATTGGCGCAGTGCGCGATCTGGCCCAACACGCCAAAGTGGTCGCCATCGGCGAGATTGGGCTGGATTATTATTGGGATAAAGTTCCCAAACCCGCCCAACAGCGCGCCTTTGGCTTGCAGTTGCAACTGGCGGCAGAACTGGGCTTGCCGGTCATCGTTCACAACCGGGAAGCCAGCGATGACGTGATCGCTATGTTGGCCGAGTCGCCGCTGAACGGCCGCCCCCAACCCGGCGTGCTGCACTCATTTTCTGCGGATTGGCAGACGGCCGTCGCCGCCCTGGACATGGGTTTTTACCTCGGCTTCACCGGCCCCATCACCTTCAAAAAAGCGGCGGAACTGCGTGAAATCGCGTCCCGCGTTCCGGCTGACCGAGTATTGGTGGAAACCGACGCTCCTTTTCTAACGCCCCATCCGCACCGGGGCAAACGCAACGAACCGGCTTACGTGGCCTTTGTCGTGGAGAAACTGGCAGAGGTGCGCGGGGTGGAAACGGCCGTCATCGCCCAACAAACCAGCGCCAATGCCCATCAACTCTTTTCCAGGATGAAGGGTGAAGGATGAAGGATGAAAACCCTTCCCGCTCTCCGCTTCCCGATCTCTCCATCGTGATCGTCAGTTGGAATGTGCGGGAGTTGCTGCGGGCATGTTTGCAATCGGTGGCGGCAGGGCGCGGCGGTTTAGGCGTGGAAGTGATTGTGGTGGATGGCGGCTCGGCCGACGGCAGCCCGCAGATGGCGGCGGATGAGTTTCCCTGGGTGCGCCTCATCGCCCGGCCGGACAACGTTGGTTTTCCCAAGGGGAATAATTTGGGGATTGCCAAAGCGAACGGCCGTTATATACTACTGCTAAACCCAGACACGGAAATTGTGGGCGACGCCCTGCCGCTCATGGTCGAATTTTTACAAACGCATCCCGATGTAGGCGGCCTGGGGCCGATGCTGCTCAACCCGGACGGCTCGGCGCAATCTTCCCGACGCCGCTTTCCCACGCTGGCGACCGGTCTGGTGGAAAGCACCTGGCTGGCGCGATTGGCCCCCGGCGTGCTGCGCCGCTATTACGCCCAGGATTTGCCGGACGACGAGACGGCCGACGTAGATTGGGTGATGGGAGCCTGTTTGTTGGTGCGGCAAGAAGCGGCGGCGCAGATCGGCGGCATGGATGAGGCGTATTTTATGTATTCGGAAGAGCTGGATTGGTGCCGCCGCCTCAAGGATGCTGGCTGGCGCATCGTTTACCATCCGGCGGCGCAGGTGATTCATCATGTGGGCAAGTCCAGCGAGCAGGCGGTGACGGCGCGGCACATTCATTTTAACCAGGCTAAACTGCGCTATTTTCGCAAGTATCACGGCCGTTTCGCCGCCAATCTCATCCGCATCGTTTTGTTGGGCAATTTCGCCTGGCAGTTACTCTGGGAAGGATTAAAAGGGTTATTGGGTCATAAACGGCCGTTGCGCCGTCAGCGGGTTCGGGCATACTGGCAGGTGTTACGCTCCGGTTTGCGTCCGGCCGGATTTTAGCAATGAGGTATCTATGAAAACCAAAAAAGTCCAATTTGAACTCCCCATCTCTTTGTTCACGGAATTGGCCGAAATCGCCGAAGCTTCTGACTGGACGATGGAAAATGTCCTGGTGCAAACCATCAAATGTGGTATGCCTCCCTCGTTGAGTAAAGTGCCGGACGAATTCCACATTGAACTGCTGCCGCTGAATCGGTTGGCAGACAAGGATTTGTTGCGCATCGTAGAAGGGGATTGGCCTGCCCCCAAGAACAAGACGGAACTGCATCGTAAAGCGGATTTTCCGTCATTGCGGCGCACGTATGCCCTGTCGCTGCTGCGCTGGCGCGGCCATCCCATCCCGACACCTTTTGAGATGTAGAGTTCTCGTCAAGGCTCATTTGACAGGATTAACCGGATTTACATGATTTGAAAAATTGCTTGACAATCTTGTTAATCCTGTAAATCTTGTCTATCAAACCGTTTTGCGTTTTTGCGGGTCATTTGGTCTTTTAATGCGTATTGGCTTTGTCACTGGCGAGTACCCGCCGATGGAAGGGGGGGTGGGCGCCTTTACCCAGGAGTTGGCGCGGGGGATGGCCGCCCTCGGTCACGAAATCCATATCATCACCAGCCGGGACGCCCGGCCGGCCGATTACCTCCGCCGGATTGCAACGGTTCGCAGCCCCATTGATATTGGTTTTGCTCAATTGCATCCTCACATCGGCCGCTGGCGCTGGCCGTCGCTGGCGGCAGTCGCCGACATCGTGCTGCGGCAGGAATTGGATGTGGTCAACATCCAGTACCAGGCAGCGGCGTATAACATGCGCAGTCCGGCCATCAATTTTCTGCCCTGGCGGCTGAAAGGATTGGCGAAGACGGCCGTCACCTTCCACGACCTCCGTACCCCCTACCTGTTCCCCAAAGCGGGCTGGCTGCGGCGGACGGCCGTCAACTTCATGGCGCGGCAGGCGCATGGCGTCATCGTCACCAACCGGGAAGATCATCAATTGTTAATTGCTAATTGCCAATTGTTAATTGTCAGAATTCCGATTGGTTCTAACATTCAGGCCCATGTGCGAGATGAGGCGGCGGTGACGGCCGTGCGTCAACAGTTAGGCTTGCGCTCGGATGATTGCTTGCTAGGCTACTTTGGCTTTCTCAACCAGAGCAAGGGGGCGGACACGCTGGTTGCGGCGTTGGCGCAATTGCCGCCGCGTTTTCATCTGCTGTTCATCGGCGGTCAGACGGGGGCCAGCGATAGCGACAACAACCGGGCTTATCTGGCGGCGTTAAAAGCGCGAATAGCGGTGGCGGGGCTGGACGGCCGGGTGCATTGGACCGGGTTTGTCACGGATGAACAGGTTTCCCATTTCTTGCACGCGGCTGATGTGATGGTGATGCCGTATCGGGATGGGGCGTCGCTGCGGCGGGGGACGTTGATGGCGGTGTTGGCGCACGGCCGTCCGCTTATCGCCACCACGCCGGCCACATTCACGCCAGAACTGGCGCATAGCGAAAATAGCTGGTTGGTGTTGCCGGGGGATGCCTCCGGATTGTCGCAGGCCATCCAACAGGTGGCGGCGGATGATCCACTGCGGCAAAAATTAGGGGCCGGGGCGGCGCAGACGGCGGGGTTGTTTGGTTGGCAGCAGATTGCGGGGGAGACGGCCGTGTTTTTTGAGAAACTGCTTGCCGCTTGATGTCTAACCGAACACACCGAGCTGCCTTTGGCTGTCTACTGGAAGTAATTGTTAGGTTGGGCATGGTTCAGAATCTGCATAATTTGCTTTACAATTTGGCGACTACGACGAATGAGGGAAGGAACGAACCTTCTCGACTGATTTAATTCGTTTGTTCCTAAATTCGTTATACTCATTTGTAAAGATGAAAAACAAATTTTTGAACCATGCCGAATCTTTCGAAGACGTGGAAAAGGGTTTTTAGAAATCTCAACTCTTCAATGCGATCCAATTTAGTTTGAAGGGCTGCGTAAGTATCATCTCAATAAACGGGGGTAAGAGGAGTTCGCATCCTCAGATGCGAACGGGCGGGCATTTGAGGATGCCCACTCCTCCACGAAATATTGAGAAGATACCCGCGTAAGCATAAATGGTGAAATAAGCGGAAACGATTGACAGGACAGAACCCGCTTGAATTTTTTCACGAAGAAAATCACCGACGGAGCCACGGCGGAGATTGTCGCGGATTCCAGAGGTTCGGAGCGGCAATTGTGTTTGAGCCATATGATTTGAAAGACTCCTGGAAATCTGGCAAATAAAAAGCAACTGATCAACATCGTCTTTATGTCGTGTGCTTGTACCGGGATTGGGGGAAGTTGGCGAGAGGTGAATCGGTTTGGGAAATTAAAAAAGGCCGCCGTTGGCGACCTTTTTTGTGGGCGGTACAAGACTCGAACTTGTGACCTCTACGATGTCAACGTAGCGCTCTAACCAACTGAGCTAACCGCCCGGCGCAGGCCAGAATTATACCCATCTTCGGCTGATCGTCAATGAAAATGAGCCGCCGAACCACCGAATTACCAACGGCCGTCTCCCCCACCCATCCCACCGTCGCCGCCTCACCCAACCCCTGATATAATCTCCCTGTTAGCAGTCGAAAAAAGGATGGGATCATGCTCGCCAAAGTCATGAGTTGTGCCATTGTTGGCCTCAATGCGGAAGTGGTAGAAGTGGAAGTAGACATTATTCGCGGCCAGCCCGCCTTCAACCTGGTGGGGCTGCCCGATGCGGCCGTGCGCGAAAGCCGGGATCGGGTGCATTCCGCCATCAAAAATAGCGGTTTCCTGTTCCCCTCCAGCAAACGCATCACCGTCAACCTGGCCCCGGCCGATTTACGCAAAGAAGGCCCGGCGTATGATCTGCCCATCGCCGTGGGTGTGCTGGCCGCCTCGCAGCAGGTGTGGCCGGACAAAATGGCGGGCGGTTTGTTTATCGGCGAATTGTCCCTGGACGGCACAGCGCGTCATACCAAAGGGATTTTACCCATGACGGCGCTGGCGCGGCAGTTAGGGTACGAGCGAGTGTTTGTGCCGGCGGTGGATGCGGAAGAAGCGGCGTTGGTGGCGGATGTGTCGGTGTTGCCGGTGGCGAATTTGGCGCAACTGGTGGGCCATCTGACCGGGTTGCAGTTGATTGAGCCGCTGTCGGTGGATTTGGAAGAGGCGCTGAAGCAGGAACCGGTTTACGCCGCCGATTTTGCCGACATCATGGGGCAGGAGCATGTGAAGCGAGCCATGGAGGTAGCGGCCGCCGGCGGGCATAATGTGTTGATGAGCGGCCCGCCCGGCGCCGGCAAAACCTTGATCGCCAAGAGCTTGCCATCCATTTTGCCGCGCATGGGGTTGGACGAGGCGTTGGCGGTGACGAAAATTTACAGCGTGGCCGGGCTGCTGCCGCCGGAGACGCCGTTGGTGCGCACCCGGCCGTTTCGCGCCCCTCACCACACCATCAGCTATGCCGGTCTGGTCGGCGGCGGCGCCTGGCCCCGGCCCGGCGAAATCTCCCTGGCCCATCGCGGCGTTCTTTTTCTCGACGAGCTGCCAGAATTCGGCCAAAATCTGATCGAAGTGCTGCGCCAGCCATTGGAAGGGATGCCGCGCGAGGTGTCCATCTCCCGCGCCAGCGGCACGGTGACGTATCCGGCTAATTTTATGTTTGTGGCGGCGCAAAACCCGTGCCCCTGCGGCTATTATGGCGACCCCACCCACGCCTGTTCTTGTTCCAACGCCATGATCACCCGCTATCAAAAGCGGATTTCCGGCCCGTTGATGGATCGGATTGATCTGCATGTGGATGTGCCGCGGGTGGATTTTGAAAAGCTGACGGCCGTCACCCGGGCCGAACCCTCTGCTCAAGTCCGGGAACGAGTGGAAAAGGCGCGCGCCCGGCAGCGCGAACGGTTTCGGGACAGCGAACTGGTGAGCAATGCCGACATGGGGCCAAGCGAGGTGCGGGAATTGTGCCGCCTGGACGAAACCGGCCACCGGCTGATGAAAAGCGCCATGGCCCAAATGAGTTTGAGCGCCCGCGCCTTTCACCGTATACTCAAAGTGGCCCGCACCATTGCTGACCTGGCCGGTGTGGACGACATTCAACTGGCGTATCTGGCGGAGGCGTTGCAGTATCGCCCTCGCCAAATCTGAACCTAAAACCTCCTTCGCTGCCCTGCGGACGATTTCGCTTTACTTGGTAGCGGCCCCTCTATTTCGGCGCTGTTGTATGAACTGGTGGAACGGGCCGTCTCGCCGCTGGTTGTCCCGTCGTTTTGCCCCCAAATTCACCCAAGCGTAACCTTGCCCAGAAACCGGGTTATGTTTATAGTACATGGCAGTCCGCAGTGGTAATTGCAAACAAAAAAGTGGCAAAAGGATGAACGAGTGGCACAAGACAAGGCGCGATATACTGAAGCAATGAAGCGTGGGCTGGTGTTTAACCAGCAGCAAAGATGGAAAGAATCGCTGGGCGCTTTTCGGGCAGCCATTGGCGAATTTCCCAAAGATGCTCAGGCGTATGCCGGATTGGGTGATGCTTGCTTTGGCCTGAAGATGGTGGATAAAGCGCTCGATTGCTTTAAGCTGGCGGCGCGTTATTCAGGCGGCAATGTGGAGTATTTACGCCGCGTGGCTGACATTCAGGAACGGATGGGGCGGCTCAGCGATGCCGGGCGCACCTACATGGCTGTGGGCGAAGTGTATTTGCGCCGCCGCCAGTTGGATGACGCCGTCAGCTATTGGCAATTGGCCACCCGGTTGGAGCCGGGGCTGTTGGGCACGCACAAACGGCTGGCGATGGTGTTTCAGCGGCAGAACAAAACGCGGGAAGCGGTGCGGGAATATTTGGCAATCGCCCGCATTTTGCAGCAGCGGGGGGCCAACAACAAGGCCGTCCAGATGGCAAAGGCGGCGATGCGGCTGGACCCGGACAACCCCGATGTGTTGCAGGCGATTGAACTGATTCGACACGGCGCAGAAGCGTTTGATGTGAAGCCTGAGCCGGAGGTTGCGGCAACGGCCGTCGCCGAACCGGATGAAGATGATGTGTCCGGCATGGTGCGGCAGATGGCTTCCGCCTTTGAAGCGGAACGGAAGCAGAAAATCAAACAAAAGAAAAGGGCGGATGATCCTGTTTCTGTCGCCCGGCGGCGGGCGCAAGACGCTCTGGCTGAAGAAATTTTCCGCGAGGAAGAGGATGATGAAACGGTGGGGCCGGGCGAGTTGAGCAAGCTGGAACGGGATGCGTTGATCGGCCAGGCCATGGATTTTGAGTCGCGGGGGCAGGTGGATGACGCCATTGGCTGTTATGAGAAAGCGATCCATGGCGGGTTGAAATTGCCGGCGGTCCATTTTATGTTGGGATTGCTCTATCTCAACAAAAAGAATTTGGCCCAGGCGCGGACTGCTTTTGAGCGGGCGGTTCTGGATGGGGCTTATATACCTGCGATTAAGATGGCGGTGTCTAGCCAGTTGAAGTGATAGTAGCCGCGGTATCCTTACCGCGCAGGCGTAATCGCGGTAAGGATACCGCGGCTACAGATGGACAAATTGAATGAGACCCCAACGGCCGTCAATCAGCCAGTTGGGGTCTTTTTGATCGAGTTGGGCGATCTGGACGGCCGTCAATCCGGCAGTGATTTCTGATTTGAGCGCGCGCAGCGCCAATAGCGGGGCCGGGAAATAAGCCGCGATGTCGGCAAAAGGGGTAGTGTGTGGCCAATGCCGGTCGCCCAGCCAGCGGCGGTAATTGGCGTCTCCTTTGCTGATGACGAGGTGGGCGTCAGCCAAGTCGTGCCGCAAATCATGCGGCATTTCCCAGCCGGGTAAGGGAGATGTCCAGTAGGGATGCTGCCGAATTTGGAGACGGCCGTTTACCAGATGTTGGCGCAAGCGGTTTCCCAGTTGGCGCGCGGCCGGATCAGCATCGGCGTCCAAAAAAGCCAGCGTCAATCCCACATCGGCGGGGATGACATCGGAGACGAAGGTAGGGTGCAGTTTGGCGCGCAGGCGGATGACGGCCGTTTTGCCGGCAGTCAGCAGATAATCGGCCAGACACAGATCAGCCACAAACTCAAACCCGGCATTGTCCAGGATGATGTCCAGGCGGGGATAGGCGGCAGCGGCTAGATGGGCTAGGACGGCCGGGCGGTCATCCGCCAGAATGAACGCATCCCGATCCGTTTCAGCGGCGCGCGCCGGTTGACCGGATTGGTCAGCGGGCCACAGGCTCAAATCCGCCTGGTTGCCCCACAAATCCACCGCCAGCAGTTCGTGGAAGAGTGCGTCCTGCCAGCCCTGCCGCCGCCACGCTTCCAGGTTAGCCGCCAGGCTGCGGATGGCGGAGCGGGAGGCGGCCAGCCCTTGTTGTTTCTGGTACGCATACGGGTCTACGCCGCTCAATTCCCCCGCGCCGAAGTAGCCGGTGATGGCCAGAATGCGGCGGTAGAAGTAAGTTTCGGCAAAGAACCAGGGGACGGTGAGCCAGTTATCCTCGGCATGGACGGCCGTCCACCGGTTCCAATCGGCGATGTCGGGTGCATTGGGGTCAGAGATGGGATGGATACGGCCGCGCGGAATGTCGGCGATGAAGGCTTGTAACTCGCTGACCACATCTGGCGGAAACGAATTTTCGGCCAACACCCGCTGGGCGATGTGCGGCAGACGGACGGCGACGGAGTGATGGGTAAACGCGCCTATTTCCGCGCCGCGCAAAGGGGCTGGAATCGGCTGTTTGGGTTGATGAAGTTTGGGCATGGCGGGAATTATACGCTGAGTTGGGCCATTCGCCTCAACTCCTGCCGCACCCGTTTAGCCAGCGCTGGCAGTTCAAATGGTTTAGTCAGGCAGGGGGCGCCGGTTTCGGCCAGGAAGTTTGTGGTATCCTGGTTGATGACATCGCCAGTGGTAAACATGAACCGGCGGGTCAGGTGGGGGCGAGAAGCTTCGATCTGCCGGTAGAACTCAATACCGCTCATGCCGGGCATGCGAATATCGCAAATGATGAGATCATAATCTTGTTCGTTGAGCCGGGACAAGGCAGCGTCGGCGTCGGCCAGGGCGTCTACCTGGTAACCTTCGCGTTTTATCGCTTCGGTCAAAATCTGGCGTAAACTTTCTTCATCATCCAGTATGAGGATGCGGCGGCTGAAATTAGATGTATCTTCCGGCGGCAGGTCTATGAGCGGGCCGGTTTGTTGGCGCTGGGGTTCGGCGGTGATGAGGGGCAGTTCGATGTGGACGGCCGTCTCTTCCCCCGGCTCGCTTTCAATCCAGATGCGGCCGCCATGTTCGCTGATGATGCCGTGACACACGGATAATCCCAGCCCGGTTCCCTGGCCGGGCGCTTTGGTGGTGAAGAAGGGGTCGAAAACGCGCGGTAATATCTTTTTGGAGATGTGGGGGCCGTTGTTGGCAATCGTTACCCGGATTATTCTCTCTTTTGCGGCGCGCGGGCCGGGAAATTGGGGCAGGGTGCAGGCGCTGGAGATGATGAGACGCCGGTCAATATCTTCCTGGCTCATTGCCTGCAGCGCGTTGTTGATGATGTTGACGAATACCTGCTGCATTTGGTAAGAGTCGGCCGTCGTTTCAGGTAGATCGGCCGTGAGATGCGTTTCCCAATGGATGTTGTGGGTGCGCATGGTGTAGCTCATCAATGCTAATGTTTTCTCAATCACGTCGTTGATCTGAAGTTTTTCCCGTTTCATTGGCCGCTGCCGGGAAAAGTCGAGCAAGGATTGGACGACGTTGCCCGCTCTTTTGGCTTCGGCCACGATGATGTCGAGGTTTTCCTGGAGCGCAAGGTCGGTGAGTTTATGCTGGAGCAGTTGGGAGTAGAGGACGATGGTGGTCAGCGGGTTGTTGAGTTCGTGGGCGACGCCGGCGACGAGTTCGCCGACGGCGGCTAATTTCCCATTTTGGATGATCTGCGCCTGAGTCTCTTTGAGCAGGGCGATCTGTTTCTTTAGATTTTTATGCAGGCGCGCATTGGCGATGGCGATGGCGGCCTGGTCGGCTAGAACCTGGAGCAGCCGGAGATCGCTGCCGGTAAAAGCGGCGGGCTGGTTGTTTTCTGTGCTGAGGACGCCAATGACCCGCCCCTGCGCTATCATCGGCATACAAATGACCGGGTTAACGGGCTGGTAATCAATGCCATCATACTCTTCGTAAGCGACGTAAGTTGGCTGCCCGTTATTGACTACGTTGATGGCCTGATGGCTGTTGCCGGAGAGGGGGTAGCTGAGGTCTTGCAGGGGGATGAGCTTCTCTTTGAAGTAATATGGGTAGGCGAGTTTTTTGGCGGCGGCGTCCACTAATCCGCAGGTGGCGGAGCGGTATTTTAGATATTTGACGGCCGTCTCCAGTACGCGTTCAATGACGGCCGTTTCGTCTTGCATCAGGGTGAGTTCCTGCCCTAGTTTGTAGATGGCTGCCAGTTGTCTTTCTAACTGTTTCTCTGCCGAGATGTCATGGTGGGTTTCGATTACGCCCACGATGCGCCCCTGTTGGTCCTTCAGCGGCGCGGCCGTCAATTCTATATAAAAGAGTTCGCCATCGTCACTAAAATAGGTGTGTAGCGTCTGATTTTTCGTCCCTTTTTGCCAGACTTCCATCACCGGGCATGGGCAATCGGCGCGCTGCCCGCAAGGTTTATCCACGCGCGCGTTAACTTCATAACAGTAACGCCCTATGACCTGTTCGCGGGTGCGGTTGATCTTGTGCAGCATCGAGTCGTTTATGGCGGCAATGCGGTAATCTCGATCAACGATCCAAACAGCATCTTGTATGGCGGCGAACAAAACCGAATAAACATCTGGCAGGTCGGCGGGATCAAATGTTTTTGGCTGGCTGCTCTTTTTTGACATACGATTCCCCAGTTGTTTTGTAATCGGGAGTCCAAGAAGACCTCCCATTACCTTCACGATTCAACGAGACTGGAGACTGGTTAATTTCCAACCTCTAAGATGATAGTGACCAGGTCTGAAAATGGTCTAATTCCTTTTCTAGCGTTTGTTCGATGTTCAACATTTTCACTTCTTGATGATATGTATCTGGCTCGATGTCGGCGATCTGTTGCAAAATGTGTAAAACGGCTTCGATGTGGCAAGAGCTATTCTGGCTGTTTTGCAGAACAGATTTTATGCTTTCGTAGAATTGTTTGTCTCTGCTTTGAATGGATTCTTCTAGCAGCGTTAACCCGCCGTTGATGATCATCAGATGGTTGTTGATGTGGTGCGCCAGCGTGGTGACGGTTTGGCGCACTGTCTTGGCGGCGATGAGATTACGAGACAATAATTCTTTTTCACGGGCCAGCCGGGAAGCCATGAGGGCGCGGTTGATGGTTTCTCGGGCAATTTTGGGTGTAAAGGGCTTGTTGAGATAATCGCGCACGCCCAGCCGAAATGCCGTCACCGCCACTTTCTCGGAGCCGAATACGGTCATGAAAATAACGGGGGTGTCGTTGCCATCTGCGTGCAGCGCTTTCAACATTTCCAACCCGCTCATTTGAGGCATGTTGTTGTCGAGCATGATCAGATCAGGATTGTGCTTCGCTGTCATTTCCAGCCCGTGACGGCCGTTGCCGGCATAGATGATGTTATATCCGATTGGCCTTAAAATAAGCTCGCCCAACAGTCGTTGAGTTTCTTGGCTGTCGTCTACTAGCAATATCGTTTCAGAAGGCATAAACGTATTCCTATAATCATAAAATTTGTCTGGCGCAGCAGGCTGGAGCTTTCGCGTTTTACGCATCGCGCCGCGCGCCGTTTTTGACCTGGTTTGGCGGTGTTGTATTTTGATTCACCGGCGCGCGCGCGATGGGTTTTGAACCATGCTGCGGCAGTTGGTACGCATCATAAATGAATAAATGTTGATCTGGTAACGTTTCGTACAAAACGGCATGACCAAACGTTTTGCGTAGAAAGATGTAACGGGAGGAGAAGATGAGCGCCTCCCATTCAGGATGGTAGTGTAATGACAATGGGTTGCCTTGTCGAGCGACTAACAAGCTTGCCGGCGACCGCTGGTCGCTGGCTAAAACTGCAAATTTTCCTTGTAACTGTTGCATTTGCGCCTGCACGGCCGAGAGTGGAATTTGGGAGAAGGGGGCGGGCAGATCGCGCCACAATAGTTGGAAGATGACCTCGCTGTCTACTTCGGCCTGGCGCGGGTATTGGCGGCGGGCAAACAGCTCGTCATCATTGCGGATGTGCCCGTTGTGAACGCCCAGCACCATGCCGCTTTGCAGCGGGTGGTTGTTATGGTTGTTTTGCGGGGCGCCTTTGGTGGGGTGGCGGGCGTGCCCCAGAATGAGGGTGGTTTGGGCGTCCACGGCGTCGAGTAGTTGTTTGTAGGCGGCTTGCTGCACAAATTGGCTGGCGGGCTGGGGAGCTTTGTATACCGCCGCCGATTTATCTTTTTTGACAATGCCGACGCCGGCCGCTTCCCGGCCGCGATCTTCGTTGAACAGCAGGTTCTCTGTAAAACAGCGGCGGATGTCCTGCCAGATGGCGGGGGGACGTTCCTGGGGGCGTAGTAAGATGGCGGCGATTCCACACATAGGTCAATTAACTGGTGAAAACCATGCTCCCCTGACGGCCGTCCCAGCGCAGGCCGCGCAGCCGGTTGAGGCGGGAGAGGCGGCGTTCCAGGTCTACCGGGGTGAGGAACAGTTCGCGGGCGGCGCGCCACTGCCACGCTTCGGCCGAAGGCTGGCCGGCACATTCTCCTAATTCGATGCGCCGCATCAGCCGTTGGTCCGTTTGATCCAGCCCCATCTCGTCTACGGCGGCGCGTTCGGCCAGGATGGTTTCGATCTGGGGCCAATCATACCCGGCGCAGCGCAGCAGGGAGATGGGCGTTTCGGCCAGCGCCAGCAGAACGTCCAGCGCCGGGTTGTTTTCAAAACGGCCGAACGCTGGCGCTAATAGATCGAGCAGTTCATACGCTCCCTGCCGCAGCTCCTCGATGACGTCATCGCTGATGCTGCTGGTGTCGCTGGCGGCCAAACGGCCGTCGTTATTGCTGAGCCAATCCATGATCTGCCGTTTGCGCTGCCACGGCTGAATTTTACCCACGTGGATGACGCCATAGCGGCTTAAATCCACCGCTTTGAGCAGCATGGCCAAAAAGAGGAAAGCGGCGGCGGTGATGGCGGTGGCTGACAGGTGGGCGTCGGGAAAGCGAAATTCCAGGTGGAAGGGGAATATGTCTCCCATTTCGGTGAATTCCAGGTGTTCCAGGTTGAGAAAATTTTGATGTTCGGGCACGATGCGGCTCTCTTTGAGGGCGCGTTGAATGTCTGCGATGGATTGGCTGCCAGGAGAGCGGCGCATCATTTCCAGGTGGCTGTTATGGTTACGGCGGCGGCAGAGAGATTCCCGGCTTTTGCCGGCGCTGGCGATGAATTTGAGTTCGGGCGCGTAGCGGCGGGTCAGGTTCCACAGGTTGGCCATGATGATCTCTGGCATCGGTTCGGCCAGACCAGGCGACAGCAGGTGGTAATGGAGGCCGCAGGTGGGGCGGGGGCGGGAGCCATGTTGGATGAGCGCGTCCATGATCGTTTTGTACTGCGCCTGCAGGGCGGGGAAGTAGGGGTGACGGCCGATGATACGTATCTCGACGCCGCAATGCTCCGTTTGCACGTCCCACACGCCGTTTTCACCCAGCCGCTCGACAACGCCGGAAGGGGAGAGGGCGCGGCGGATGTTGTCTTCAAATAACGGCCGTTTCATCCCCTTGGGCGGCGCTACTTCCAACTCGACGCCTATTTTGATGACGCGATAGAAGAGGTCTTTCCAATAGGCGGCCGTTTCCGGGGGAAGGGTATCGGCGCGGCGGAAGAGAATGGGGTCTTTCATACAGTTTTTGGGGGGCGGTTACGGCCGTAACATTGCGCCAGCATAGACAAATCAGCCTGCATCCCCTTTTGCAGCGCCGCCTCGCAATCAGCCAACGTTGCCGGGGGCAGCTGCACTGCAGCCTGCCGGTAGAGCGATTGCACCGCGCCTGATAAAATGTCCAACGGCACGTTAACCGCTAATCCGGCCAGAGCCAGCATCCACAGCCGTTGGGCGTAGATGGCGTCGCGGGGACCCAGCAAGTTGTGCCGCGCCCAGCGGTCTACCAAGGGACGTATGGCGTTTCCGGCCGGGGGGAGGGGGGCGGACAGTTTGTTGGGCTGAATGAAGGGGAAAACGGCCGTCAACCGGCGTTCATCCGCTTCGCTAAAACCAACGCCTGCCTGCACCGTTTTTAACAGCCAAAAATGTTTGCTCATACCCTCTCCTGGAAAAAATAAGGTTGGTTCAAATTGGAGAAGAGATTGAACCAACCTTAAATCTTACCGTGACCGCCAATCAGACCATCTGGAATTGCAGCGCGCAGCGACGATTATCTGTATCCACGTCAAATTGACGAATAGCCGTTCGCCCGCCCAGCCGTTGGCGCATAGCGGCCGAGGCAATATTGAGATAAGGGCAGACAAACGGTTTGATGCCGGCTTTGATCAAATCCGTTTCTACTTTCATCAAGACGCAGTTTTCCACCGCAAAATCAATATTATCATCGGTATGGGTTGCTTCAAAACTGGTAGCAATGCCAAACTCGTCCACAAACAAACGGCCGATTTCCGTGAGCATGTCTTGCGGGTCTTCGCCACTGATTTCAAACCCCATATTTTTCTCCAGGAGTTCCAACATGCCCTTGCCCACCACATTTGTTGTGGCCAGCGCCGATTCGCCGAATAAATCCCACAGCCCTTTTTCCAGGCCATAGATGATCATGGCGTTTAATCGCGCCAAATTTCTTTTCTTTTCATCTTCAGTTGCCATTTGAATATCTCCTTGTACGCCGCCGGCGCGCCGGTCTGGGAAATGTTCTGGAGAGTGGTTCAATTTTCCAGATCGAACCACTCTCTAGAACCGGACTAAACCATTTGGAACATCAGCGCACAATTGCGCTCATCTACGTTTACTACGATATCGCGGATGGCAGTTTTAGCGCTCAGACGCTGCCGCATGGCGGCTGTAGCAATGTTGAGGAATGGACAGACAAACGGTTTGATGCCCGCTGCGACCAAATCCTTTTCTACCTGTATCAATACACAGTTTTCTACAACAAAATCAATCTCGTCGTCCGTTATCGTCATATCAAATTTGGAGGCGATGCCAAACTCATCTACGAACAGGCGGCCGACTTCTGTCAACATATCCTGCGGGGTTTCGCCGGCCACTTCCAACCCCATATTCTTTTCCAGCAGTTCCAACATCCCTCGGCCAATAAGGTTGGTCGTTGCCATGGCCGATTCGCCGAACAAATCCCATAACCCTTTTTCCAGACCATAGATAATCATCGCATTAATACGCGCCAGATTCTTCTTTTTTTCGTCTTCTGTTGCCATTTTAATTACTCCATGAGTTTAGGACACAGATTAACGCTGATGAACGCGGTCATTTTCGGGTTAACCGGTGAGAACCTATGTCGTGTTGATACGTTGTTTTGTTTACAAAATGTCTTGTAACTGGGCGGCGGAATCCTTCACTTCGGCGAAGGCCATGCCCAGGTTGACGGCATTGGGGGTGAGCGCCACCAGCAGAGTGTCCTCATTGAGCAGGACGACAACGATGTTGCCGGCGTCGCCTTGGACGAGGGTGCGGGTGAAGTTGCCCCGCTTGAACTGTTCCACGCTGCGTTTGCTCAAACCGAGCATCGCTGCCGCCGCCGCGCCTACCAGGTCTACGTCCATGTCCCGGTGGGGCACGTTGGCGGAGTAAACCAGACCGTCAATGCCGACGACGGCCGCGCCTTCGATGTCGGCCGATTCTTGCAAAAGCTCTGATAAAACGTCTGCGATTCTATCGCTCTTTCTTTTTGTTGCCATTTTCTTTGTCTCCGGTTCTTGTTCTGTTTGGGCCAGCCGCTGTTCAGCTTCATCCAGACGGCGCGCCCCTTCTAATAATAAGCCCGACCAACTGCGGGTGATCGTTGTTTCCGGGGGCAACGCGCCCATTTCCAGGCTGAACGCCCCCTCTGTCCATGTCAATGCTTGATAAACCACCTCCTCGCCTTGTTCATCGCCCATGACAGCGTGAGCTACGGTGCCTTCATGTATGTAGAGCGTTGCTTCTTGATGGTTGTTTTGGATGCGCAAGACGGCCGTTTGCCCGCTTTGCCCATACTGCTGAATCAGGTCGGCGGCCGCCATGTCGCCTAAATTGCCTTGTAATGCCATATCGTCAATCTCTCTATAACCGCCATAACTTTTTCACGTCCCGTATCGCCCGATTGGTCAGGCGGCGGTAGCTTTGTTTTTTATCCGGGATGCGTATTGCCAGAATCATGTCGTAGCCATTAGCGGAAAAGGGGCGGCAGACCAGCCGCTGCCCATCGGCGTCAAACAGGGAAATTTCATCGGTTTGGGCCATGCCCAGTTGGTGGCGGGCTTGTACGGCCGTCTTCTGCACCAGCGCCACCACCGCCGACTGCGTATCCGGGTCCTCGTCCGCCGCCGCCGCCGAGGCCACGGGAAAGCCATTCTGGTCCGTGATGATGGCAATAGAAAAACTGCCCTTTTGGTTCATCTCAGCCAGAATGTCAGAAAGCTGCGCCGACCCCGATTTACTTTCCCTCGCTGCATCTTCTGTTTTTGTCATAGTCCGTCCTTCATCCTTCATCCTTTATTCATGAATGTCATGCGGCAACCAATTCTCGCTGCACCTGAGCCATTATCTGTTTGGTGATCGCTTTCAGCGTGGGCAGCACCCCCTTGCCTTGCACCGCCACCGCCTCAAAACGGGGCGCGCCGTTCACCTGGAGGATGTGGGCGATGACGGCGACGGGAATTGCAGTAGATAAATCCCGCTTGTTGAACTGCACTACTACTGGAAAATGATCCATATTGATACCAAACGATGTCAGGTGTTGCCGCATATTACGCCACGCCATCAAATTAGCCCGCATCCGCCCCCGGTCCGAATCAGCCACAAACACCACCCCATCCGCGCCCCGCAACACAATTTTGCGGCTGGCTTCATAATACGATTGGCCGGGGACGGTGTACAATTGAATTTGCGGCGTCAGCCCGGCGATCTTGCCCAGCTCCAACTGCAAGAAATCGAAATAGAGCGTGCGGTCGTCATGCGTCTTTAGCGAGACCAGGTCGCTGCGTTGTTTCGGGTTCACCGAGCGGTGAATGACTTCGATATTTGTCGTTTTGCCGCTTAACGCCGGGCCGTAGTAAACGATCTTCAAATTTAAGTGTCGCAGCTGCCAATTAATCCGCATCATTCACTCCACATACCATCTAGCGCATCCCCAAATAGATCGGCCAGAGAATCTTGCGTCTCGTGCAGCGCCAGCGTCGCCTCTTGCCTGATCTCTTCAATTTCGGCTGCCGCAGGCGCGGGTTCGACCATCACCTCTGCCAACTGCTGCGCCGCTTTGATGATCAACATCCGCGCCCAACCCAGCGGCGTCTCCTTATCTACCTGCACCAGCATGGCCAGATAATGCCCCGCTTCCGCAATGAAGGTATGGCTGCGCTGCCCTTCGCGCAGGATAATCTGGTAATCCTGGTACTCGCCCATCATCCGGGCGATCTCCTGGCTGGCTGCCAGATCGCCGGCTACCAAAGAGCCGAGCATCACCAGATCGCTGGCGTCGTGTTCTCCTCTGGCCAGAACAACCTGCCCGGCCACGTCGGTTAACATGATAAATTTGGCCGGCAGGCTGTGCAACAGACTGGACAGCAGGCGGTCAAACTTTTCATCTTGTTCAGGCAGGACAAATATCCCGCTTCGCAGTTGATACCCATTTTTATCTTGCTGTGAATACGCCATCATTCTCTCCACTTTTACCGACCAGTTTAACTAAGTGAGCGTCCATCAATAGGTTCCTTCTTGTGAGACTGGAGACTGGTGAATTGGAGACTGGCGCTCTCCACTCTCCACTCTCCAACCTCCAATTTCAGGAAGTAAATTTTAGACGATTACTAACTAAAGAGTTGATCGATACTATCATTCATGTCATTCGTAAAGGCTGTTCCGTCTACGAAGTAATCCAGCGGGGGCAATATCCCCGTGCTTAACGTTTCTTCCAGCAGGCTGAGCGTCTTTTGGGTGTAGTAGCGCACAATGCCCAAACTGTTCCCTGTCTCAAAGATGGAAACCAGTAATCCATCCTTCATGCCGTGGACGTACATGCTGTAATCTTCCCCCTCGTGATAGTTAGATATGAATGTCAAATGGTTTCCGATATGAATGGCTAATGAAGCGGCGGCGGCGAATTCGGCCGCCACCAAAGCGCCAATTGCCTCTATATCCAAACCATTGGTGTTTCCGGCCTCCTCTACCAGATACCCTTCTGGGCTAAACACAAAAAGGCAGCGAACGCCGGTATCTAAACGGAGATTGGCTAATGTGTTTTGTTTGCTCATCGTATTGTATTGCCTCGACATTTTGCAGTTAGGGTGGAATCGGGGTTGCTTCAATGTTCGACACAAAATTTGACCCAAAGTCACATTTACCTATTTTTTCGAGGGTATCTGGGACTGTTTCCAGGGAAATGTGTCTAGACAAGAAGTTTTATCCCTTCCCTAAAGATTAAGATAGATATGTCTTCAGAAAAATAGGACATTGGGTCTAATAAGGAGGAGAGCCGTTATGAAGCCGAGGGCTGCCCGGCATATTTGTTAAGGCGCTGTTTAATTAAGAGATTCTCTGGCGTAGAATTCTGTTAGAGGCTGAACAGTTCGTCAAAGGCTTCGTCCAGGTTTTCATCTACGTCGTTATCTAAAATGAGGGATGCGCCGCCGGTTTCTGTCTGGCTTAACAGGTCGCGCAGGGCGACGGCCGTTTGCCGGGCGTAATACCAGGCTGTTCCCAGGCGGCTGCTGTAGGGGCTGTTGTCAATCATGACGATCAGTAACAGTTGACGTCCTATGTTAATGGCGTATAAATTGTCCTTTGTCCCTTCCCGATAGGAGAGGTTGATAGCTTCTTTGTCGTTGTCTAACGCCTCTCCGGCCGCTTGCAGCGTGGCCATGCCGCCGGACAGCAGCGAAGCGATCTCTTCTATCCGAAAGTCGCCAATATCTTTGGTATTAGCGATCACCTGTCCATTGGAATCTGTCAAAATGATGCAACGAGCGCCCACATCCCCCTGCAGCCGTTCCAGCAGCGCGGCGATCTCTCGGTAACGCTGATCGGATAAGACGATCAAGCCGGGACGGCTGGAAGCTGTATCGCGGGTGTCCAACGCTTCCCGAACGACGCGCCGGAAGGTGTTGATATCCAGCGGTTTTAGCAAGTAGCGGTAAGCATCCAAACCACGCGCTTCTTTCTCCAGCGAATCGTTGCCATAGGCTGTGATGAGGATGACGCGGGTTTCTGGATAGTCGGCATAAATGGCGCTCATCAGCTCCAGCCCATCCATTTGCTCCATGCGGTAATCGGTGACGACGAGATCAAAGGGCTGCCACTGCATTTGCCGCAGGGCGGCGAACCCGTTGGTTGCTGTCTCAACATCGTATTGATCGGCCCATTTTTGCAGGCTGTTGCGTAATATTTGCAGAATCGCCTCTTCGTCGTCTACGATTAGGATGCGTTGTTTGTTCACGGTTTCACCATCTCCCGCTAGATATTGTTTAGCATAGCGGATGATGAGGCTGGGGGCGGTTAGGGAATGTTGGCGAAGGTTGGGAGTGTTAGCCGCTCCAGAAGTAGCCTTTGTAGCGGACGGTTTTGATGTGGCGGGGGCGGTTGGGGGTGGGTTCTATTTTGCGGCGCAGGTGGTGGATGTGCCATTTGATGGCGTCGCGGGCTTCCACTTCTTCGGCTTCATATCCCAGGGCGCAGCGGAGCAGTTGGCGCGGGTTGAGCGGGTCGGGGGCGGCTTCGACCAGGCAGACGAGCAGATCGAATTCGGCGGTGGTCAGGTCGAGCAGTTGGTCGTTAAAGGTGGCGGCGCGATGATGCCGGTCAATGACGAGGGGGCCGGAGCGCAGGAAACGGCCGTCTTCTACCGGGGGCATGGCCGTCATCGCATCATCCAACGCGCTCAACGATTGGCGTAATGCCTCAATTTGCCCCAGAATTTGCCGTTTCTGCAAAGCTTGCCGCCGCTGGCGCAACCCATCGCGTACCCGTTCCCGAATCACCTGGGGCACCGCCGGCTTAAACAGATAATCAAACGCGCCCAGGCGCAGCGCTTCCACCGCGCTTTCCAGCGACCCTTGCCCGGTGAGGATGATGACGACGGCATCCAGGTCTTGTTTGCGGGCGGCGTCCAACACTGTCAGCCCATCCACCGGGGTCATGTGCAAATCGAGCAGGATAAGATCGTAGACGGCCGTTTGCAGCAGGTCAATCGCCGTTTTCCCATCGGCCGCCACATCAATTTGCTCGGCCTCTCGGCGCAGCGTTCGCTCTAGAATGAAGCGGATCGGTTCTTCGTCGTCAACGATGAGGATGCGGGAGTTATTCATAGTTCAGATTGGGCGGTGCAGAGGGAACGTGATCTTGAGTCTCAGCAGCGGCGGGAGGAGATGAGGAGATAGTCTGCCGCCATTTTGGGCGGTTAACTGCTGGCACATTTCCAGAAAGGCGGGCGTCAGTGGGTGTGGGGCGGCCGATTCTGCGATTTCTGCGGCGAAGTCAAGGTGCAGGGAACGGCCGTCGGCGCGCGCCGAAAACTGCATCTGCCCGCCGCCGGCCGCGCCCATCGTTTCGCTCAAGGCCAGGAACGCGCCAAAGATAAGCTGGCGTATCTGGCTGGGAACGGCCGTGATCGGCGGCAGATCCGGCGCAGTTTCGGCGATTAGTTCAATTCGTTGGCGGCTTAACTCTTTACGGATGATGGTCAGATCTGCCGCTAGATACTGGTGTAAATAAAAAGGTTATGGCTGGTCAGAGTGGGGGCGGTAAATCGAGCGGACTTGCTGGATCAGGTCAATCACGCGTTGCGCTTCACGCTGCGATAAATTGACATAAGCCTCTATAGATTCTGGCGCATCTAACTCTTCCAGGGCCAGGGCCATGGCGCCGTGGATGGCTTGCATCGGGTTGTTGATTTCGTGAAACAGGCTGGCGGTCAACCGGCCAATCAATGTCCAGCGGGCGATTTCCAGGCTGTGGTTGTTTTGCATCGTTGACTCCCACAAAATTCGTCGGTGTGAAGTACGGCCGTTGACCGGAGCATTTCTCCGGTGACATTTTACCGGGAAGCAAGCTGTTGGGTCAAATCATGATTGACGCATGAGGCTGACCTGCCGATAAACGGCCGTGCCCAATGCCCCTACCAACGCCCCAAAGCTTGCGGCCGCCAACAGCCACTTCACCAGCGTAAATCCGCCAGCCAGTTCCGCCGCCACCGGCGTCGCTGCCGGATAGCGGGCCATCACCAGCGACGTGGACGTATTCTCTAATAAGTCAAACAGCGCCGCCGCCAATGGCAGCAGATTGGCTCTTTGCCAAAGCGATTCGGCGTCAAAGCCGCGCCGCGCCAGCCAACTGATCGCCGTCACCAGAAAAAAGGCGTACGCCAGCGGCCAAGCCATATCAAATGTGAAGTGGCCCCGAATGTACGCCGCCCGCCCCGTTTCTCCCAGGTCGTCGGCGATCTGGTATAGCGTTGACGCCGAATAACCCAGCGTCAAATCGGGTACGGCCGTGCCCTGCCCCCCTTCTCCCTGGCCAGACATCGCCGGCAAAACCAGCAGCGCAAACAGGACAAAAATCGCCAGCGCCGCCAGCGTCGTCCGACTCGTCGCCAGCCGGTGTATCCTCTCACTGATCACTGAAAACTGTTTACTGAACACTGGCCTCACCGCCGCAATTTCCGGTACGTAATCCGGTGCGGCCGGTCGGCCGACGCCCCCAACCGCTGCCGCCGCGCCGCGTCGTAATCGCTCCAATTGCCGATATGCCACACCGCCTGGCTGTCCCCTTCGAAGGCCAGGATATGCGTCGCCACCCGGTCTAAAAACCAGCGGTCATGGGAGATGATGACGGCCGTGCCCGCAAAATTGAGCAGCCCCTCTTCCAGCGCCCGCAGCGTGTTCACGTCCAAATCATTGGTCGGCTCATCCAGCAGCAGCACATTGGCGCCCGATTTGAGCATCTTGGCCAAGTGTACCCGGTTGCGCTCGCCGCCGGACAAATCGCCCACTTTCTTTTGCTGGTCGCTGCCGCCAAAGTTGAACCGGGCCACATAGGCTCGTGAGTTGACGCGACGGCCGCCCAACTGTAAACTGTCCTCGCCATCGGAAATTTCTTGCCAGACCGTGTTTTCCCCGTTCAGCGTCTCCCGGCTTTGGTCAACGTACGCCATCTCAACCGTTTGGCCGACTGTCAACGCGCCGTCGTCCGCCTGTTCCTGCCCGGTGATGAGGCGGAAGAGCGTCGTCTTGCCGGCTCCATTGGGACCGATGATGCCCACAATCGCCCCCGGCGGGATGTTGAAGTTGAGGTTTTCATAGAGCAGACGGCCGTCATACCCTTTGCGCACCTCTTCGGCGCGGATGACCACATCCCCTAACCGGGGGCCGGGCGGGATGAAAATCTCCAGTTCCCGCGCCCGCCGCTCCGTCTCCTGAGCCAATAGTTCGTGGTACTGGTTGATCCGCGCCTTTGATTTGGTTTGCTTGGCGCGGGGCGTCATTTTGATCCATTCCATCTCCCGTTGCAGCGTACGCTGGCGGGCGGATTCCGATTTTTCTTGCTGGTGCAGCCGCTCCTGCTTTTGCGCCAGCCAGGAGGAGTAGTTGCCTTTCCAGGGAATGCCGTATCCCTGATCTAGTTCCAGAATCCAACCGGCCACATTATCCAAAAAGTAGCGGTCATGGGTGACGGCGATGACCGTGCCCTGGTAATCTTGCAAATGGCGTTCCAGCCAGGCCACCGATTCGGCGTCGAGGTGATTGGTGGGTTCGTCCAGCAGCAGGATATCGGGCGCTTGCAGCAGCAGCCGGGTGAGGGCCACCCGCCGCCGTTCGCCGCCGGAGATGACGGAAACCGGCATGTCGCCGGGCGGACAGCGCAGGGCGTCCATCGCCAGTTCCAGGCGGCTGTCCAAATCCCAGGCGTTCATGTGATCCAGTTTATCTTGCAGTTTGCCCTGTTCTTCGATGAGGGCGTTCATCTCCTCGTCGCTCATCGGTTCGGCGAATTTGGCGTTGAGTTCGTCGAACTGGCGCAGGGCGGCTACCGTTTCTTGCGCCCCTTCTTCCACCACCTCGCGAACAGTTTTGTCGCTGTCCAGCAATGGTTCCTGCTCCAGCAAACCGATGGTGTAGCCGGGAGCCAGGACGGTCTGGCCCAGGTGATCGCTGTCCACGCCGGCCATGATTTTGAGGAGTGTGGATTTACCGGAGCCGTTGAGACCGAGGACGCCGATTTTGGCGCCGTAGAAGTAGGAGAGGGAGATGTCGCGCAGGATGGCGCGATTGGGCGGCACAACTTTGCCTACCCGGATCATGGAGTAGATGATTCTTTTGTCGTCTGTAGTCATAAGAAACTATTATACATTGGCTTTCGTCGGCTGTCGGCGAATTGAGGATGGGATAGGGCAATCGCATACTTGCTCGAACATATTTTCTTTGCATCGAATTAGCGCGAATTTACGCGAATAGGAGTTGAAATTCGTGTTAGGCCAATTCCGAAAAATAATTGCCCATTTGCTATCCACAGATTACGCAGATTTTCTCTGGTTTAATCTGTGTCATCTGCGTAATCTGTGGATCATTATTTTTTTAATATGGCCTTAATTCGCGTAAATCCGTGGCTAAAATCTTAGTATGCGATTGCCCTGGGATGGGATTGTTTTGCGATGGTACTAAACGGCCGTACCCCTTCCCCATTCTTTTGGCTACAATGAAAACTAAAACCATGACAAGAGGTGACTTCATGAAACCACAACGGCCGTTATTTCTCCCCCTCCTTTTCCTTGCCCTGCTCCTGCTAACCGCCTGCGGCCAGACCGCGCCCACACGCCCGCCCCGGCCCACCCGGCCAGCTGGCTCGCCGCCAGCTAACACGGCGCAGCCGACGGCCGTATCCCCCACCACAGAACCGGCGGCAACGGCCGTGCCCAATCCCACCGCCGTCCCTTTGTCCGCCTGCGACCAACCCCTTTGCTACCAGCAAACCGTCAGTCTGCTGCGATTACAAAATCGGCCTGTTTCCGATAACGTGGTCAAGCTCTTCTCGGCCGCCGCCGACCCGGAGCGCAACCTCGTCTACGTCTCCGGCATCATGAGCCAATATATCGCCATTTGGGACGGGACGGCCGAAGCGTGGGTGGGTACCATTGATTCCGGCGAACCGGTGGGCACGCTCAAATACCTGTACCTGGACCCGGCAGCTAACTATCTCTACATTTTCAACGCGGCCAGCACCCAGTTGAGCCGGATTGACCTGAATGATGGCCAGCGCGTCGGCCCGGTTTCCTTGAACGGACAATTTGGGGCGCATCATGCGTTGGTGGACAGCGACCGCACCCGCCTCTACCTGACGGCCGCCGCCGAGCCGGGATTTCGCGTCTATGACGGTCGTACTCTGGAGCAAATCGCTGCCACTGACGAGATGGGGCCAGACACCGGCGCTATGGCCTTCAACGCCGCCCGCGACCAGATTTACGTCCTCGGCGCATACAGCGAGGAGGCGGAGCGGCGCGTCTACGTCCTCGACCCGGATAGCGGCCAGGTGATGGATGAGATTCGTTACCAGAACCCCATCCCCGGCCGCGTCGGCTACCTGTTTGCCGATCCGACCGGCTTCTTGTTGATTGGCGGCTCCCGTCAAATCCTGCTCATCAATCAGCAGGGGGAGGCGATGGGTTCCTTCGCCTTGCCGGGGCAAAACGCGCTGCAAGATATGTTGTATGACCCGGCGGCGCAAACGTTGTACGTGTTGTCGCTGTCCCGGCCGTCCGCCGGGCAGGTGGCGGGGACGGGGGGCGTGTTGCAGGCGGTTGATTTGAACGGCAGCATCACCGCCCAGCTTGAATTCGGCCGCAAAGTCCACCGCATGACGCTGAACCCGGCCGACGGCCATCTGTACATCGCCAACGGCGACGCCTCCACTGTCTGGCGCATTGACGCCGCGACCCTGGCCGAAGCGGAACCGCTGCGATTGGGGGACAGCGTGGAAGGCATCGTCTTCTCCCCCAACGGCGGCACGGTTTACGTCAACAGCCGTCTCGGCGGCAGCTACCTGGCCGCCATCAACCTGGACACAGGCGCATTCGAGCCATTTGCAGCCGGATTTTGGCCCATCCCCATCCGCGCCGACAGCGACAACCGGCAGTTGTTCGTCCTCAACGCCTGGGAATCTACGCTGGACGTGTTTGGGATTGAGAACGGCCGTCAACCTATCGCCACCATCCCCCTGGGCCTGCCGCCGGGCAGCACCGACCGCCTGCCCGACCTGACCATTGACAGCGCCCGCCGCCTGGCCTACGCTGCCTATCCTGAATTTGGGCAAATTGCAGTGGCGAGTTGGGAGACGTTGGCGGCAGTGACAACCATCACCCTGCCCGATTTTCGTGCTGGCGACACCGGCGGCGGGCCGGGGCAGGTGCAGGTTGCCGTCAACGAGGCCGCCAACCGGCTGTTCGTCTACCGGGCGCAGGAGGCTTTGTTGGACGTGTACGATGGCGATAACGGCTACGCCTTGCTGGATCAGCTTCCTTTGCCCCAGATGCGGCAGGTGAAGACGACGGCCGACATGCTCTTCTTCGACGGCGGAACCAACAAGCTGTACATCGGCCCGTTGGAACTGGACGGCGATACCGGCCAGCCGACGGGGCGGGCGCTGACGGAAGGGCAGCAGGTGTTCGGCCTGGACGAGGCGCGCGGTTTGTTGTGGACGTATGCCGGGAACGACGATGGCACGACGACGCTGGCGGCGCTGGATCGGGAGACGCTGGCAGTGCAGGTTTCGGAGTACATCCCGGCCGACCCCGATTATCTGCCCCACTTCGCCCTGTCGCCGGACGGCCGTCGGATTGCGGTCGGCTTTTTGATTACGGGGACGGTGGATGTGTATCAGGTGGGGGAACAGTAGATTGGTTCAATTTCAGTAGATCCAGAATCTGACACGAATTTCACGAATAGCACGAATTACTGAGCCGAAATTGGAAAACTAAACAAGCTGTGGCCGGTGTCCGCACCGAGCCACAGGCGGGCGTGATCTGGAGACCGGCCTTAGCCATTTAGAGAGTTGTTTTCGGCTCAGTAAGAGCTTGTTTTCGTGTAATTTGTGTATTCGTGTCGAAAATCTCGATCTACTCAATTTACCAGATTGAACCAATCTCCGCCCCGGCCAGTTTTATGCTACAATCATCCTGTCAGTGGCAGCAGCATCAGGAGAGCATATGACAGCGCCCACCACCTGGTTCCCCCAGACCAAACTGCACCCGCCCCAAGTCAGCCGCGATATTTTGTTACGGCCGTCCCTCCTCACCCGTCTCGACCGCGCCATCACCAGCCACCCCTTCACCCTCATCTCCGCCCCCGCCGGTTCCGGCAAAACCACCCTGGTCGCCGTTTGGCTTCGCCAATTACTCAATCAACAATCCGAAATCGTAAATCCAAAATCCAAAATCCAAAATCTCATCTGGCTGCGGTTGGATGAGGGGGATAACGACCTGGCGGCGTTTTTCGCGGCGCTGTTGGCGGCGCTGCGGCAGGCGGCGCCCGGTTTTGGC
>JAJRVV010000007.1 GCA_024277135.1 Chloroflexota bacterium
ACCCACACCGAGCGCGCCACCTACAGCCTGACGGGGCAGGCGACGGCCTGACGGGATAAGCAACGGCCGTGCGCGTCAGCGGCGACCCCGACCCGGCCAACAACGGCCTCTTCTACCTGTACAACGACCACCTGGGCAGCGCCGGGGTCATGCAGATAAGCGACGGCAGCCGGCCGCCCATCGTGACGCAGTACACCCCGTTTGGCGGCTACCGGCCGGGCAGCGGGCCGAACCAGGTGACGGATCGGGGATTCACCGGGCATGTCGAGAACCGCAGCCTGGGATTGGTCTATATGAATGCGCGTTTTTACGTGCCCGGTTTGGGGCGATTCCTCTCTGCCGACACCATTGTCCCCGACCCGGCAAACCCACAGAGCTTCAACCGGTATTCATACGTCCTCAATTCTCCGCTTAAGTTTACTGATCCAACAGGTCATTGCGCCGAAGGTTCTTGGGGCGATGATTACGAAGACGCCGGATGCCTTCAAATAGCGCAAGAAGTAGCGAATACTTATGGGTATTCCTTTAACTCTTTATCAAAGTATAATTGGGGACTGGGCGATGAATTGATTGCGGATGGAGAAAATATTGGGGGAAATGAGTATATTGGGTTCAATCAAGTTGAAGTCAACGGACGTAAAGTCACGGTTGATGGCTACAATGTATTTTCTTTAAATTTTGGTGACGACACACTTCAAAAACGAACATTAGTTATGCAAAGAGGCGAAACAGGAACACGATTAAGTGATTTTATGTCTGCTGCAAATCTACATGACAATGCGCAAGATGATTTTAACTTTGGGGCCGCTGCAATCAAAGCAGGGACAATTTCCAGTCTGGCTGGTCTTGGTACTTTTGTATTGACAGCTTCAATACCAGAGCCAACAGTTAGTAAAGGGATAGCTGTTTTAGCCAGTATAGAAACGGTAGGAGGATTGACCTCGATAGGTGTTGGAATTACAGAATTACTAAACGCTCGTGATGATATATATACCTATAGCCGAAATGCCGAAGCTGCGTTTAATGACCTTACATCTAACACCCTGTACGCAAAATATACTCTAGCCGTTGATTTAGCAGAAAAATAAAATCCAGTTTGCCAGGAGGTCTACCGTGACATTGGAACAAAAAGCGATCATAAAAGTGGGCCTGTTTATTTACATACCCTCGATGATCATTTACTTTATAGCCTTTGCAATCGGGTTAGGTGGCGAGTTTTTCTTAGGTTTCAAAATTCCTACAACTAAAATAATACTCCTTATTGGATTACTGATTGGATGGAGTGGTACTATTATCCAAGCAACAACAATGAGGAAAAATTTCAAGGATCAGTGGTCTGGATGGATTGCTGCTACTTCTCTCTATTTTGCAATGTTAATATTGTCAATAGATACACTAATGACTATTTTTTAAGCTTTCGCTACCTTGGCATTGAGGTCAGTCTTTTGACTGTGCCCCTGTTGTTGGACTGGGTTCTGTTGGCGGATCTGGCCACCTTCTCGCAGGACGGCTGTTTCTGTCTTGTGAGGGAATGGCCCGGCCGTCCTTACATTACGAGACGGCAGTTTCCATCCTGTGCAGGTACGGCCGTCAATCCCAAATCCGCAATCCAAAATAGGGCGCTTTTGTGTGGGACGGCCGTTTCTGCTGTGGGGGTACGGCCGTCAACCCCAAATCCGCAATTGAAAATGGGGGCTTTTGTGGGGGACGGCCGTTTCTGCTGTGGGGGTACGGCCGTCAATCCCAAATGGAGCGCTTTTGTGTGAGACGGCCGTTTCTGCTGTGAGAGTACGGCCGTCAACCCCAAATCACCAATCCAAAATGGGGCGCTTTTGTGGGGGACGGCCGTTTCTACCCTGTGCGGGTCGGCCGTCAACCCCAACTCCGCAATCGAAAATGGGGGCTGTGTGGGGGACAGCCGTTTCTGTTGTGTGAGCACGGCCGTCAATCCAAAATCTGCAATCCAACACGGGACGCTTTTGTGTGGGACGGCCGTTTACTTCACAAACGCTAAATCAAACGACCTGAACCGTCACCTGCTTGCCCGCCCGCTCAAGCATATCTACCAACGCATCAATCGTAAATTTATGGGACTTGCCCCTAACCACGTCAGAAATTCGGGGGCGATTCACTTGCAATAGACGGGCGGCGTCTTCTTGTTTGAGGTGTTCTTCTCGTATCCATTGCTCAAGTTGGATCATGAGATACGCCTTGATTTTTAATTTGGCGGCCTCATCGGGAGCAAACCCCAAATCGGCAAAAACATTGCCATCAGCCGGGGTCACATGAGTAATAGAATTATTTGTCGTTTCTGTCATCATTTTCTCCCTGATTGCGCTCGAACTACTTCAGCGTATCTAGCTTTGGCTATACCAACATCCTTCTTTGTTGTCTTGCGCGTTTTCTTTTGAAACGCATGTAAAACATAAACAGCGTCGGCAAATCTGGCTACATACATCACTCTAAAAATGCCTTTATCTTCGCTAATGCGTATTTCCCTTACACCTGTACCCACCGATTTGAAAGGCTTCCAATTCTCAGGATCAAGACCTTGCTGTATACGATACAGTTGATACCCTGCCGTTCGCTTTGCATTGTCAGGAAAAGCAATAAGGTCTCTTAAACTCGATCCCATCCATTTTATGGGCTTTTCATTGCTCATATGCGAAATTGTATAATATTTTATACGCAAGTACAATCACAAGAAAGCGCAGAAACGGCCGTTTCTGTCGTGGGGGACATCAATCCCAAACCCACAACCGAAAATGGGACGCTTCTGCGTGGGAGACGACCTTACGAATAATGAATTGTGAACGGTGAATTGTGAATTGTGAAGTACGGCCGTCAATCCCAAATCCGCAATCCAAAATGGGGCGCTTTTGTGTGAGACGGCCGTTTCTGTTGCGCGTGTACGGCCGTCAATCCCAAATCCGCAATCCAAAATGGGGCGCTTTTGTGTGAGACGGCCGTTTCTGTTGTGGGGGAACGGCCGTCAAACCTTCTTGGCCCGTTTGATCGCCTTTTGCCGCACATCATGCCGCAGTTGCTTCTTGCGAATCCGCAGCGCGTGCGGCGTCACCTCCAGCAACTCATCCGATCCCAGATATTCGATAGACTCGTCCAGCGACATGAGACGGGGTGTTGTCAACGCTTCCACAATCGCCGTTGGCCCGGAGCGCACTTTGGTCAATGTTTTGGTTTTGCACACATTGATCACCAACTCCTCATCTCGAATATGCTGGCCAACAACTTGCCCGGCGTAAACCGGCTCGCCGGGGATGATAAAAAAGGCGCCCCGCTGTTGCAAATGCTGCAACGCATAGGCGCTGACATCGCCCGACTCCCGCGCCACCAACGACCCATGTTCCGCCATATCAATCTCGCCGGCATACGGCTTGTACCCATGAAACAAGGTGTGGATGATGCCCGTTCCCCGCGTCGCCGTCATGAAAGGTTGGCGAAAACCGAGCAAGCCTCGCGTCGGCGCCAGATACTCCACATAAACCGTGCCGTCTTCGCCATAGCGGATATTTTGCAAACGGCCGCGCCGCCGCCCCAACATCTCCGTCACCGCCCCCAAATAATCGTTGCCCACTTCCAGGAACAACTGCTCAACAGGTTCGAGACGGCCGTCCGGCCCATCCCGGAAAATCACCTCCGGCCGGCTCACCGAAAACTCATACCCTTCCCGGCGCATCGTCTCAATCAAGATCGCCAGGTGTAATTCCCCCCGGCCCGACACCACAAATTCGCCCGCTTTGTCCGTCTCCTCCACTCGCAACGCCACATTGCTTTCTAACTCTTTCATCAACCGGGCCCGAATCTGGCGACTGGTCAGATACTTGCCGTCCCGCCCGGCAAAGGGGCTGTTATTCACGCCAAACGTCATGCGCACCGTCGGCTCTTCCACAGTGATCGGCGGCAGCGGGCGCGGGTCGTCCGGGTCGGCCAACGTGTCGCCAATACCCACATCCGCCACCCCGGCCACCGCCACAATGTCCCCGGCCATCACCACTTCCTGCTCAAACCGCTGCAAGTTGCTAAACGTAAACACCTTCGTCACCTTAGCCGGGATCAGCTCTCCGGCAGCGGCGATATGGGTGATGGGTTGACCGGCGCGCAAAGAGCCGCTGCTCAAGCGGCCGATGGCGATTTTGCCCAAATAGTTGCTGTGATCCAGGGTGGTGACCAGCAACTGCGTCGGCCCGTCGGGGTCTACGGCAGGGGGCGGGAGATGGGAGAGAATAGTATCGAACAACGGCCGCAAATCCTCCTCCAACTCCGTGGGCGTATAACCGGCCCGCCCCACCAATGCTTTGGTAAACACCACCGGAAAATCCGCCTGATCGTCCGACGCGCCCAAATCAATAAACAGATCAAAGGTGGCGTTGACGGCAAAATCAGGGCGCGCCGCCGGGCGATCCACCTTATTCACCACCACCACCACCTGGCATCCCTTTTGCAGCGCCTGGCGCAGCACAAACCGGGTTTGCGGCATCGGCCCTTCCACCGCATCCACCAGTAGCAGCACGCCGTCCACCATGTTCACCACCCGCTCCACCTCGCCGCCAAAATCAGAGTGGCCGGGCGTGTCTACGATGTTGATAGTGACATCGTTATAAACGATGCTGGTGTTTTTTGCCAGAATGGTGATGCCCCGTTCCCGCTCCAGGTCATTGGAATCAAGCACCCGCTCGGCCACCGTTTGATTGCTGCGGAACACATCCGTCTGCCGCAGCATCCCGTCAACCAGCGTCGTCTTGCCATGATCCACGTGGGCGATGATGGCGATGTTACGAATATCAGCGCGCGGTTCAGCCATGATCAGGACTCCCGCTCCCGCAGATGAGGATAAAGCAACGCTTCGCGGATGGTGCGTTTGTCGGTGAAGAGCATGGCTAACCGATCCACCCCGGTGCCAAAGCCGCCGTTGGGCGGCATCCCGTAGCGCATGGCGCGCAAATAATCCTCGTCAATCGGGTTGATCTCGTCGTCGTCCTGCGTGTACATCTCTTGCAGCGCCTCAAACCGCTGCCGCTGGTCAATGGGGTCGTTCAATTCGGTGAAAGCGTTCCCCATCTCCAGCCCGGCGATGAAGTATTCCCACCGCTCCACATGCGCCGGATCGTCGGGGATCATTTTAGCCAAGGGCGAGATGTCGCGCGGATAATTCATGATGAAAGTGGGCTGGATCAGATTCGGTTCCACAAAATCGCCCAGCAAGCCGTCAATCAATTTGCCCCAACTGGCTCCCGGCGGCGTTTGGGCAGCCACGCCCCGCTCTTTGCCCATCGCTTGAATGGCCTGCGCCAGGTCGTCGGCTTCAGGGTATTGGGTGTAATCAATCCCGGCATATTTTTCAATGGCGGCGCGCAGGGTGATGCGCTGCCAGGGTGGGGAAAGGTCAATTTCGTGTCCCTGGTAGGTGATGATCGTCGTCCCCAACACTTCCTGGGCGGCGGCGGCGATCATGCGCTCGGTGAAGTCGGCCACGTCGTTGTAATCCCAAAAGGCAGCGTAAAACTCCAGTTGGGTGAATTCGGGGTTGTGCTTGAAGCTGACGCCTTCGTTGCGGAAGTCACGGCCGATCTCGTAGACGCGCTCGTACATGCCCACCAACAACCGTTTCAGGTACAACTCAAAGGAGATACGCAGGTAAAGCTCTTGTTTGAGCTGGTTGTGATGGGTGACGAACGGCCGCGCCGCCGCCCCGCCATACAATGGCTGCAAAATCGGCGTCTCCACTTCCAAAAAATCATGATCGTCAAAGAAACGACGCAGCGCCGCAATCAGCCGGGCGCGAATGCGGAACACCTGGCGCACATCGGGATTCACCGCCAAGTCGGCATACCGCTGCCGGTAGCGCTCTTCCACGTCGGAAAAGGCGCTGTGCCGAACCAGCTTGCCGTCCACTTCCTGCTCCTTCACCACCGGCAGCGGGCTGACTGCTTTGCTCAACAGCTTCCAGTTGGAGACGCGCAGGCTGATCTCTCCGGCGCGAGTGCGGAACATGACCCCGGCAGCCTGCACCCAATCGCCCAAATCAAGCAATTTGCGAAAGACGCGGTGCGATTCCTCGCCGATGGCTTCGCGGCGGACAAACAGTTGCAGACGGCCGTCCTCATCCGCAATGTGGGCAAACACCGTCTTCCCCATATCGCGCGCGCTGACCAAACGGCCGCAAACCGTCGCCTCAATCCCTTCATTTTCCGGGTCGTTTTCATAAGCGGCGACCGCCTCATGCAATTTGTGCGTCCGCTCAACCCGGCGGGGAAAGGGATCAATCCCCGCTTCCCGCAGCCGGTCAATTTTTTCCAGACGCTGTTGTTCCAGCGAATTTGGTTCCCAAGCCATGTTCAACTTCCTTTTGATCTCATTCCTGCCACTAAAAAGCCCGTGTCAGGCACGGGCTTAAAAAATCTTTGTTGCGTTAGAATCCAACCGCTACTCGATTTTTACAACCCGAAATTCCAGGACGCCGCGCGGGGCGTTCACCCGCACCACATCCCCCTTCTTAGCGCCCAAGAGCGCCACCCCTAACGGGCTTTCGTTGGAGATACGGCCGTTCGTCGGGTCAGCTTCCGCCGCTCCCACCAGCATATACCTTTCCTCTTCATCATAGCCATCTTCAGAGACCACCACCCAATCGCCAACCCGCACCGATTCATGCGGTTCGCCATTGTTTTCGATGATTTGATAATTCTTGGTGATCTCTTCCAGTTCTTTAATCCGGCCTTCCAAAAAAGATTGAGCGTTGCGGGCGGCTTCCAACTCCGCATTATCTACAAAATCATCATCCTGTCCATCTTCGAACGCTCGATGCAGCCGGTCAGCCACTTCTTCCCGGCCCACCGTGATGAGATGATTTAACTCTTCTGTCAGCCGAGCCAATCCTTCAGCAGTTAACAAGTGTGGTTTTGTTTGCATATGGCACCATCAATAAGAATGGAAAAACCGCTGTTCCCAGCGGTGAGTTTCAGTATATCCAAAATCTGCCGCGAATTGCACAAATTTCACAAATTAAGACCTTCTTTTTCGTGTAATTCGTGTCATTCGTGGCGAAAAGATCTACTGAGTTTCCATAAGTTTCAAATTAGGGCGCAAATTATACCAAAATCATTGCGCTTGTAAAGCTAATTTTGGTTTTTCTTTTCGCCGGGCCAATTCGCTGGCGTATTGGCGGCCCAAATCAGCAGAGTGAGCGGCCGCCCACTCAGTCAGCCGGGCGCTGCCGGTTGCCGGGGCGTCTACAAACAGGTGGCCGGCCATCAAACCGTCAATCTCGGCGCGGGTGATGAGAACATCGTTCACCAGCCGCCCCACAATTTGCCCGGCGGCATAACCCAGCCAGGGCGGCAGAGACAGGATCGGCCGTTCCTTGCCAATGATACGGCCGATGGATTGCGCCAATTCCCGGTAGGTGAATGTTTCCGGGCCAATGGCGTTGATGATTTGATCGTCGCGGGAACCCCCTTGCTCAACTGCCAGACGAGCTAAATCATCCACAAAAATGGGCTGGAGCCGGTAACGGCCGTCGCCAAACACGCCAAACACGGGAAAACGACGCAGCATCCAGGCGATGTTGTTGATGAGAATATCCTCTTTGCCAAACAGGACGGTGGGGCGCAAAATGGCATAAGAAACGCCCAACGATTGCAGCGCCGCCTCCAACCTGGCTTTGCCGCTGAAGTATTCCAGAGGGGAGTTGATATCCGGGTTGGTGATGCTGACGTGAACGATGCGCTTCACGCCCGCTTCTTTGGCGGCGTTGAAGAGGGTGAGGGTGTTGTTGACGGCCGTCTCATGCGTAAAACCCTTGTGGTTAAACCGCACCCAGTAGGTGTTGTACAGAGCCTCCACGCCCTGCAGGGAAGCAGTCAATCTTTCAGGATCGTGGAAAGCCAGAGGATACGGCCGTACCCTATCGCCAAATGGGTTAGGCTTATGCAGCGAATTGGTCAGCGTCCGCACTTCATGCTCCTCCGCCAGCAGCCGCCGGGCAATATATTTTCCCGAATATCCAAACGCGCCAGTTACCATATGAATTTGTTTTGCGGTCATGTTCATTTCCTTTTGCAAGTGACTAAAGTGAGAAGTGAGAAGTGACTAAAATGACTGAAGTGTAAAGTCTGTTCTTCCGCCTTCATCCTTCATCCCTCATCCTTCATCCTTCCGCCTTCATCCTTCATCCTGCCAAACAGCCGAGCCATCGCATTAAACCGGAGTTCATCTAACGTGATCAGCGTGCCCACCAAATTATCCAGCGAATCGAAAAACGACTGCATCGCCTGCATCCGCTGCTGGTAAAAAAGGGCCAACTCATCCGAATCAGCCTGATTGACCAGTTCCAAACTGTCCGCCACCGTGCGCAACGCCTGATCAAACTCGTTTTTCTCCCGTTCGCGCAGCACGCCGCGCACCACTTTCCAAAAGTCCGTTTCGGCGGTGTAATAATCCTTGCGGTCGCCCAGACGGATTTTCTTATGCACCATACCCAGCCGCTCCAGCGTGCGCGCGTTGGCGCTGACCGCTCCTTTGCTCACCCCTGCCAATATCACCAACTCATCCAGCGACACCGGTTCGGGCGACAGATAAATGGCGCCGTAAATGCCGCCCATCGCCTTGGGAAACCCCCAGAAATGACTGATACGGCTCAATCCTTGAATAAAATTGTCGCGGGCTTCGATCAATTGTTCATCCATATAGTTTCTCCATTTCGTTTAGTACAAACTAAACATATTGTACAGAGAGTGTTTGACACTTTCAAAAGCTCTCAGGAAATACACATCTGCGCTTTTTATGGGATAATCGAGGCGCGACGCACTTGCAAGTGCGTCGCGCCTGTCGAACACACCCCAACGGCCGCGCGGCCGTCGGGCAACGAGGAACCTGAAATGACGAAAAAACAATTAGGACTTGGATTCATCCTCCTGGGCATTCTGGCTATTCTGGGCTTGATGGGGATGGACATGGTGGGCGCCAGCAACTTTCAGGGGATCGGCCCTACCCAGCGATTGGCTCTCGTTAGCGCCGGGGCAATGATCCTGGTGGGCGCGTCCCTGGTGCCATTGGGAGACCGTCCAGCGTGAGTGTGTCCCGCAAAAACGCTGGCATAACCACAATTGAAAACGGATGGCAAAAAGTCGCGGCCGTGCTGCCCCGTCTCTTTATCGGCCTGACGATCTTGGCCTTTATCGGCTACTTCGTCGTCTACCTGATCTACGCCGTCTCCCTGTTCCAATTCCCCTTCGACTATGATCAGGGGGAAGGCTTCGAACTGATGGACACGGTGCTGTTCAGCCAGGGAGAATGGCCGTACCGGGACAACGACGCCTACCCTTTTTACTCCTCCAACTACCCGCCCCTTTTCCATGTGGCAATCGTGCCCCTGGTGTGGCTGTTTGGACCGCAATACTGGACAGGCCGCTTTGTCTCATTTTTGGGGACTTTGGTGACGGCCGCAGCCATTGGTTATGCCGTCCAGCGAAAAGGAAAACGGTGGTGGTTGTCCCTGGTTTGCGGGCTGGGCTTTTTGGCCTCAAACTACATTTATCACGTCGGCCCCCTGTTTCGTCAACATTTGTTCATGGTCATGTTTGAGACGTTGGCCGTCGTCTGGCTGGCGGTGACGATTGAACGAGAAGAAGCCACCGGCCAGCGCGACCACAAAAACCTGCTGGTGGTGATGGCCCTGCTGCTGATAGCAGGCTACACAAAGCAATTGGCATATGCCACCGTCGCCGCCGTCTTCATCTTCCTGTTTCTGCGCCAACCGAAGCGGGCTATCCTGTGGGCCATGCCTTTCGCCGGCGTCACCGGCCTGATTTTCCTCTGGATCAACACGGCCACCGACGGCCTTTGGCTGCTGAACACAGTCACGGCCAACATCAACCCGTTTATTCCGGGGCAAGCGGTCGGCTTGTTCAAACAATGGTTTAATCTGCACACTGTTTTTACGGTGACGGCCGCCCTATTCGCCATCTACCAGCTTTATTTTGAGCGGCTATCCGTTTACGCCATCTGGTTCGTAGTGGCGGCCGTCAACAGCATCACCGCCGGAAAATGGGGCGCGGGCGAGAGCTATTTTGCCACCGCCATCGCCGCCAGCCTGATTTTGACCGGATTCGCATTTAATCGGGCGCTGGATTGGGCGGAAAACCGAGGTGCAAACTGGCGATTCGCCATCGCTGCGCTGCTGCCCATTTTACTGCTGGTGCAGGCGAACAAGCTATTCCACATGCCCACCCACACCCCGGCATTGGCGGCGATTGCCAGCGCTTTGGGCAAGGAAACGGCCGTCTTCATCCCGCCCCAAACCTCTTGCTCTGCCGCCCGGCCCGCCGAACGGATTCCCTATATAGACACCGCTGGCGTCTCCTTGCTCGGCCGTCCCCCCAGCCCGGCCGACACCGCCGCCGGCCTTGCCATCGCCGACTTAATCGCCCAGGGCGAAACGGCCGCTTTTGCCGAGGATGCCGGGTTCAATTTCTACCTGGGCCGGGACATCGTCACCAATCCTACCCAACTGCTCAATTTATACCAGAACGGCGCGGTTGATCTCAGCGAAATGTTGGCTATGATTAACAGTCAGGCGTTTGACACGGTTGTTTTGCGCGCCCAATTTTATCCGCCCGAAGTTTTGGACGCGATTGGGCAGCAGTATCAAACGACCGATCTCATCCAAATGAACGGGTTTGTGTATTGTGTGATGAGGCCGAGGGGAAGTGACTAAAGTGACCAAAGTTCAAAGTCATTTTAGGCGCTCCAGTCACTTTAGTCGCTTTGTAAACGAGGTGAACGATGGCGGATGAATTGATTGTGGAATGTCCCAATTGCCAGCAGCCGATGGATGTGGCCGGTCATGGCGACGCCGTTGATTGCCCCATCTGCCAACATCATTTTCAACTGAAGGGACATTTTTGCCCCGATTGCTTTGCCTATTACGAAAAGGAGACGGCCGTTTGCATCGCCTGCGGAGGCGGCATCAAGCAAATCTGCCAGCAGTGCGACGCGACCAATTGGGCCGGGGACGAAATCTGCCAAAGCTGCGGCGCCGACCTGGATATTTTCCAGATGATGCACGGGTACACCAAGCAGGCTGAACGGGACCGATTGCAAAAAATGATGCGCCAATCTCACCGCATCAAAGCGGCCGAGGAAGAAGCCGCCACGCGACGGATGGCCGAGTTGATGGAGCAGGAAGAACAGCGCCAGATTGAATTGGCCCGCCGCAAAGCAAAACAAAAGCAGCAGGAAATGACGTTGTTTATTATGGCCGGCGGCATGCTTCTTTTGCTGGCAACGGCCGTCATCCTGTGGAGCGTCTTCGGATAAATATGCCAACTTACCAAATCAGCCTGCCCGTTTTCGACGGCCCCCTGGATTTACTGCTGCACCTGATTGAGCGGCAAGAGCTGGACATCACCGCTATTTCCTTGCAGCAAGTCACCGGCCAATATCTGGCCCAGATCGAACAATTCAAGTCAGAACATCGAATCGATCACCTGATTGACTTTCTGGTCATCGCCGCCCGGTTGGTACTCATCAAAAGCCGGGCGCTGCTGCCCCAATCCCCCGATTTACCCGACGACGATGAAGAGGAAGAAGACCCGGCGGCAGCCCTGGTACGCCAACTGCGGCAGTACAAACAATTCAAAAGGGCAGCGGTCTGGCTCAATCAGCGTCAAGAGGCAGGATGGCGATCTTATCTGCGAGTCGCGCCGCCGCCCAAACTAGAAGCTCATCTCGATTTGTCGGGCGTGACGATTGAAGCGATTCTGGCGGCGCTGACACAAGCTTTAGCGCGTACTGACCAACTTGAAAGCAGTGTGTCGTTAATTCAACCGCGCACCATTACCATTGATCGGCAAATCGCCCAACTGCGGCGGCGCATCCGCAGCGAAAAGGCGATCCCGTTTCATGATTTGCTGTCAACTAGGGTGAATCAGGTGGAAGTGACGGTGACGCTGTTGGCCGTGCTGGAGTTAATCAAACGGCATGAGGTCACGGCGCGTCAGTCGTCGCTTTTTGGCCCCATCGAGATTTTAGCGGCCAACGAAACGGAAACGCCTGCTCCCGCCAACGGCCGACCCCCAACATCAACAAGCCCCCCAACCCATCAATAACCACGTCTGCGGCGGTTCCGTTCCGTCCCGGCACAAAGGTCTGGTGAAACTCGTCACTGATGGCATAGGCCAATGTGAAGAGGAAGGCGTATCGGTACGGCCGTCGCCATTCCCGCATCGCCCGCCGCAGCAGCCAGGCCAGCACAGCATACGCCGTCAAATGCGCCCCCTTCTTCACCAGCAAGTCCCACATCCCCAAACTCACAATCGCCGACTTGGGCTGATGAGATATGAAGAAAATGGCGGCCATCCAAAACAGCGGCGGCAGCCAGCTATTTTTCAGCGTCCGGCTCACCACCACATCCGCTCCTGCCCATACCGGCGAATGCGATAAACGATAGTGCCAATCAGGGCCAGCGGAATCAAGAGGCGCAACACGCCAAATCCGCCAAAGCGGATCAAAACCAACAAAAGGAGAATGCTTAACAACACCCTCATTCGCGGCGATTGCAAAAAGGTCAGGGGATTGGTTCCGGCGCGTTCGCGGGCAGCTTTGGCGCAGTGACGGCCGTGTCCCACCCGTTGCACGCTCCCCGCTGCCGTCCACTGACAGCCGCACTGCATACATTGAAAGCAAACTTTATCGGGCAAGCCCGTTTCTTTGTCCGTCCGCCGCGAAACTTCCCCGCCGCAATGGTCACAATCGAAGCCGCTGTCTTCCCAATCTGTATTTGTCTTAATCACTGACACAATTCATCCTTTGGCAAATAAAGACCGGAGATTAAAGCGCACAAGCCCCCCATCTCCGGTTATACAGACATCCGATTTCTCGCTGGCAAGCGCCCCAACATCATAACGACAAGCAATCGGATGTCTTGCTATAATGTTGAAAAATCAAGTGCGTTCGCAATCGGGCAAAAGCAAATCGTAAATATCCACATGGCTGACGTAGACAAAACCGCCGCATCCCCGGCAAGTGGCCTGGTACTCGTTGTCGGAACCTTCCACTTTTTCCCATTCGCCCAGGGTGTGACAGTTGATGCTGGCTTTGGTTTCCGCCTGACTCATGTGGCGTTGCAAATTGTCTTGCCGGTCATCTTGCTCAGTGGCGCTGTGCTGGTCGGCGGCATCCACGATAGCGCGCACGGCCGTTGCCTGCACCAGATTTTCCGGTATCGCCGCCGGCAAGCCTTCTACCTTTTGCACCAACAAGTTTAATATAGCGGCCAGTTCCTCACGGGTCGCCGGCTCGAACTGATTCAGCAACGTGCCCTCATTCAACAAGCCGGCCAGATACCGGACGGCCGTCTTCAATTGTGCCAGTTCAACTTCCGCCGTTTTTGCCATGCGGTTTCCCCTTTCGTGATAAATTGATGACTAATTGCCATGCGCTTTGGTTAAATCATCCACCAATGACCGGATTTGGTCAAGAGCAAGTTCGACGGCCGTATCATACATCTCTGCCAACACTTTCTCATCCGTCAAATTACGTTTTTGGTTTTATCTGCCATAGGATCATAAAATACCAACACGCATCAACTTCAGGAGTACCAACATGCAGTTATACATGATCCGTCATGGACAAAGCTATATCAATTTGAAAGAGTGGGAAAACGGTAACACCGATGCTGGATTAACCGGGAAAGGGAAGCGGCAAGCCGCCGCTCTGGCCGCCTGGATGCCGCAAAACATCCCCCAGGTGGACATCATTTACGCCAGCACTATGCAGCGCGCGCGGGAAACGGCCGCTCCCTTGGCCCAGGCGTATAACATCCCCATCCAATTCGATGACCGGCTCCGCGAAATCGGCAACAACCGGTTTGACCATGCCCCCTGGCCCAGCGACGACCTGCCCGAATACGGCGACTATTGGGGCAGCGAAAAACCATTCACCTCCATCACCCCCAGCCGCGAAGGCGGCGAAAGTTTAATGCACTTCCGCGTCCGCTTGGGCCAATTTATCGAAGAAATCGTAGCCAAACATAAAGGAGAAATCGTGGTCGCCATCTGTCACGGCGGCGTGATCGAGTTGACATTTGACCACGTTTTTAACATCGGCCCCTGGCGGCGCTGCGAAGCGTGGACGATGAACACAGGCATCACCCGGTTTGAGTATGTGGAAATCCCGGAACGTGAAGTATGGCGGCTCTACTACCACAGCCGGGCAGAGCATTTGGTTGAATTAGAGAAAGCGGCTGCGGGCGATTCACAACTTGTTACCTGACAAAAAAATGAGCGTTTCGGTTAGAAATATTCGAGTATCTTCTCAAAAATTCGGGGTAGCAAAATCAGGAAAATCAGCATACCATAGATTGCATGTTAGACAACTTCAACCCGCAAATGATTCAAGATGTAGAAGGAGCGCGAAAAGCAATCGTGCTTCTCTTGAACCTTGTCGA
>JAJRVV010000085.1 GCA_024277135.1 Chloroflexota bacterium
AATGATGTAAAAGTGTTGCGAAAATGATTGTCTAATGCCGAAAATTGTCCGTTCAAGGGCATTTTTAGTCCAAAAAGCATCAAAATCGCAATTATCATACATTTACAGAAATGTCAAGAACAAAAAACACAACACTCGAGTCATATCTTTTCTCGCTTCATCTGAATGTTATTGTAGCATAGAACCGGGGCTATCGCCGTGTCTGTGAGGGCATAGACATGGCGCATAGGAGCAAGTTGCTATTGTGGCAAATCCTGCCACCCGACGTCATAGATAAAGCCCGTGGCGACAGTCACACCGCCCAGATCAAATGTGAAATGAAAGAAAGTGGTTCGTTTTACGTTTTTTGTTTTGACACCAGTTATGGCGTGGGGATGATTAAAATATCCCCTGCTTTGATCAGGTTGGGATTGGTCAGGTTGTTGCGGGCGACGATGTCGGCCACGCCGACGTTGTATTGGCGGGCGATGGCGTTGATGGTTTCGCCCGGTTGTACCGCGTGAATGGTGGGCGTGGCGGTGGGATCGGCCGGGGCCGGGTCGGCGGCGGGTTCGGTGGCGGGGGGTACCGTCTCCTCCGGTATCTCGGTCGGCGTTTTGGGCGGCAGTTCGGCGGCGGGCGGGGTGGGCAGCGTCAGCCCCTCACCCATCACCAGCGGCACAATCCGGCCAAAGATCAACGGCCGTACCAACGCCACCACCAGTACCACCACAAACAAAATCCCGGTCAACACGCCAAACTTCGTCCATTCCGCTCTCGTCTGATTCTCTTGCTCCTGGTTCATGCCCTGTCTCCCATTTGATTTTGGATTTTGGATTGCGGATTTTGGATTGATCCGCGAACCTTACTTTTGTTTGAAAGCGTTTTCGATGAGGGCGGGGTCGAACATCTCCGTTTCGCCCGTCGTCGCGTACCGGTAAACGGCCGTGACATAAATGCCGCTCAACGTCGAACTGATCAGGCTCAACGCCATCAAAGCGACTGCCATCAAACCGACCACCACCGCCACCAGCCAGAACAACTGCGTAGACAAGGCAAAAAAGATGCCGGGGACGCCCACCAAAATCACCAGGAAAGAGAGCCAGCCAAACACCATGCCGATCCCCAAATTGCCCGCCAACTGTTCGCCCCAGGTCTTTTTCAGCAGCTCCACGCTCCGTTTAACGCCGTCAATCGGGCCGACGCCCTCGATGACCAAAACCGGCACCACCAGATAGGTGGCGATATTCCAGGCTGTGCCGATGAGGGAAATGACGATGCGGCCCAGCACGCCCGATTTTTCGGACAAACGGCGCAAGATGATGCCCACGGTGGCGGCGATGAGAGCATAACCCACAATCGAACCGATATGGGAAAAAGCGATGCGCAGGCCGTCGCCTACGGTGGGATCGCCCCCTTTGAGCCGGATATTGGCCGCGCCCACCACCGCCGCGTTAGCGAAGATGGTGACGGTGTACATGACCACGTAAAAGGCGAAGCCGATGACGTATCCGGCAATGGGAAACTGGCCGCCCACCGTGCTGTCAAACACCCCGGCCAAAAAGGTGGGGACGGCGAAGGTGGCGATGACGACTAACGATGCGATGAAGGAAATGATGGGGAATATCACCAACTCTTTGTCGGCCATGAGCACCGACCAACTGGCCTTGACCAGTTCCCAACTGTTTGCCAATCTGCGAAACATGATGTTCTCCTAAAAACTTGAAATTTGTGTGCCAAAGTAGTACTCTGCGATTTACGGTCAACGCCTGCATAACCAGCGCGGCGCGATCAGAGCGCATCTTGCTCTAACCGCGCCGCTTGCATAACTACGTACTCGCCGCGTCTGGTTCATGCCTTGTTAGCTTGCTTTATTATCACCCCAGAGATTTTCAAAACACTATGCTGATGCAAAAACCTTGACCTCCGCTTTTAATCGGTTTCCCAAAGTCATCTTTGCTTTTTCTACCTCATAGTGCGTTTGGATACCTGTCCAAAACTCAACTGACATACCAAAATAACGAGCAAGTCGGAGTGCTGTGTCCGCGCTGATGCCTCTCTCACCACGAACAATTTTGTTAATTCTCATTGCAGGAACGCCAATATCTTGGGCAAGGCGATATTGACTGATGCTCATTGGTTCCAGAAATTCTTCTTGTAAAATCTCGCCCGGATGAATAGGGGGATAATCTCTCATAATTTCACCTCAATGATAATCGACTGTTTCGACATCATAAACACCATCTTCACGCCATTCAAAACAAATTCGCCATTGATCGTTAATGCGGATGCTGTGCTGACCTTTTCGATTTCCCTTTAATGCCTCTAAACGATTTGATGGCGGTACGCGGAGATCATTCAAAGTTAAAGAGCGATGGAGTAAAATCAATTTGCGTTCAGCAATTCGCTGAATGTCATGAGGCAATTTTTTAGAGAAACGACCATTGAATACCTTTACTGCCTCTTTGTCCCTGAATGCTCTAATCATAGCAGAATAATAACCCTTTGAGATAATATTGTCAACGGTTATGTGCTGTTTTTGTTATTACAATCATTTTTTGAATTTTGCGATCTTTTTCTGGCAACATTTTAGCTCTTTCCCCAGCTAATCAGCTTCATAATTTCTAAAGTGACCCCTGATTGTGCCGCGCCGGTTTGACTGATTCTCAAAGGCGAGTTGTTTATCCTCAATGTAGCCGCGAGAGATAATGGTATCGTAGAGGCGGTGTAGATAGCTGTTTACCATTTAGATTAGACCGCTACAGTCACTTTGGGTAATTGAGTGGCAATTTCCTGCTTTGCCCCCAGGTATGATTCGTATTGCCCTGCCCACATAATGAAAGGCAAATCATCCCCCATTTCGCCGCGCATGAAACGGGCGTAGAAGACATCGCTTCCCATGTTATCTTTATCTTCAAAAGCAACTATTTCTCGAAGCAAGCTCAGAATGTCCTCCAAAGTTAAACTTCGGGCTGTCGTTTGTTCCAGCAAGGCTTTGAATTCAGCAAGAGTTAGCAAGTTGTCTTTTGTAATCACTATTTTCGCCATGAGATGATCCTTCTCCCGATAAACGTTTCATTCAATAGATTCTGCCGCTTCATTTTAGCATGAGTATTGCACCAAATCGCCCCGTCTTTCCTTTTTCGGCCCGGTGCGAGAAAAACAAATCGGTGCGGCAGGCAGTACACAGCCCCGACATCTCCACCTGAGCCACCCCCGCCCGCAGCAGATTGCGCCGGTTGGCTTCCGGCAGGTCAAAGTGGGGACGGCCATGTGCCGACCAACCCACCAGCAACGTCTCTGGATCAGCAAAAGCATCGCGGACGGCCGCGATCACCACCTCCCCCACCTCATAACAACAAGGGCCGATGCAGGGGCCGACCGCCGCCACCAACTGCGCCGGATCAGTGCCGAACGCGGCCGTCATCGCCCGCACCATCGCCCCCGGCAAGTCCCGCGCCGACCCCTGCCAGCCGGCGTGTCCCAGCCCGATGGCGCAATGCGCCGCATCGTAGAGGAAAATCGGCGCGCAGTCAGCGTAATTCATCGTCAAGGCGCAGCCCGGTTCATCGGTGATGATGCCGTCTTTGTGCGGCAGCCAGGTGCCGTTGTCCGCCTGCGTCACCTGCGCCACCTCGCTATCATGCACCAGATGAGCATGGACGACGGAATCGGTATCACGGCCGACCACCCCATACGCCCGCCGCCGGTTCTGGTACACATTCGCCTTCTCATCCGCCACCGACACGCTCAAATTCAGCGAGGCGAATGGGGCCAGACTCACCCCGCCCTGCCGCGTAAACACAGCGTGTTGGACACGGCCGTTCGCCGGAAACATCTCAAATTGAAAAAACGGGATGCCATCCTTCTCATTTTCTTTCAAAGCCACTCTCCTTCAATCGACAATTGTCAATTGTCAATTGTCAATTGTCAATTTTTTCTGCCGCCAGTCGCCATCCATGCTATAATCCCTCCCCATAGGAACATTTGAGCGATGGCGCGAAAAAAAACAACCTCCTCCCGCAAAACCAGCAAACGCACCAGCAGTCGGCGCGCCAGCAGAAAACCGTCCGGCACGCGGGGCGGCACCCGATCGCGGCGCGGCACTGGATCGCGGCGCAAAACCAGCCGCCGCCGCGCCAGTAACCGCAAAAAACCCCAGCGCACTTTCAATCTCAATCTGGAACAAAAAGCGCTCATCATGGGGCTGGGCGTCATCTTCATCACCGCCGTCCTCGTCCTCAGCCTGCTCTCCCCCAACCAGGGGCAGCTCACCAGCGCCCTCAGCGGTCTGATGTGGCGCGCGTTTGGCTGGGGCGGTTACGCCGTGCCCCTCATCATCGGCGCCTTGGGGCTGTATCTCGTCTTTTGGGGCATGGAACAGCCGCCCGCTTTGCCCACTTACCGGCTGCTGGGCTTTGGCCTGCTGTTTCTCGCCTTTGAATCGCTGGCCTCGCTGGTGCAGGTCATGCGCCAAAATGGGCTGGCAGATGTGTGGCAGGTGGCCCAAACCGGAACCGGCGGCGGTTATCTGGGCGGACTGTTTGCCTTTGTTTTGATGGCAGGCATCGGCACCCTGGGCGCCATTCTCACGCTGACGGTGGTCGGCCTCATCGCCACCATCCTCCTCTTTGGCGTTTCCCGCGCCGACCTGGGGCAGTTTTTGGCTGATTTACGCGCCAAACCGTTGCCCCGGCCCACAGGCACGGCCGTACCCGCCGCAGACCGGGACATCCGCATCAACCCCGGCCGTCAACCCCGGCAAGCCCCCTTACCCCTCAACACCGCCCCCGAACCGGAACCCACACCCGAACCGAAGCCGGAACGGAAACGCGGCCGTCGCTCCTCCCGGAAAGAAACGAAACCGACGCCGCCCGCCCAAGAACCCACCGTCGCCACCCCTGTTTTCCTGGGCAACGTAGCCCGGCGCGGCGCCGGCTCCTGGTCTTTGCCCCAGGTGGCCGAACTGCTGGAATCCGGCACCGACCAGGATTTGAACAACGCTGCTATCCGCGAACAGGTAGAAGTCATCGAGCATACGCTAGAAAGCTTTGGCGCGCCAGCCACCATCGTCGAAATCAACCAGGGACCGGCCGTCACCCAATTCGGCGTTGAGCCACTGTTCATCGAGCAGCGCAGCGGCAAGCGCACCAAAGTTAAAGTGGGCAAAATCGCCAGTCTGGCCGACGACCTGGCGCTGGCGCTGGCCGCCCAATCCATCCGCATTCAAGCCCCGGTTCCAGGCAAAGGGTACGTCGGCATCGAAGTGCCCAACGTGCAAAAATCGCTCGTCTCTTTGCGCGATGTGATGGAATCGGGCGAATTCCAAAAAATCGCCAAGAAATCGCCGCTGACAATTGGGCTGGGTCAAAACGTGGCCGGGCAACCCATCGCCGCCGATTTGGCCTCCATGCCCCATCTGCTCATCGCCGGCACCACCGGTTCCGGTAAATCGGTCTGCGTTAACGGCATCATCGCCTGTCTGCTGCTGCAAAACACGCCGGATGAGTTGAAGATCGTGATGGTTGACCCCAAGCGGGTGGAATTGACGGGGTACAACGGCATCCCCCACTTGGCCGCGCCGGTGGTGGTGGACATGGATCGGGTGATCGGCACCTTGCAGTGGGCGATGCGGGAGATGGACAACCGGTACAAAATGTTCGCCGATATGGGGGCGCGCAACATCAACGATTACAACAAAAAAATTAAACGGCGCAAGGATGTGGATCCGCTGCCGTACATCGTCATCATCATTGATGAATTGGCCGATTTGATGATGCTCAGCCCGGAAGAGACGGAGCGGGGCGTCACCCGGTTGGCGCAGATGGCGCGGGCTACGGGCATTCACATGGTCATCGCCACCCAACGGCCGTCCGTAGACGTAGTCACCGGTCTGATCAAGGCCAACTTCCCGGCCCGGATCGCTTTCGCCGTCGCCTCCAGCACCGACAGCCGCGTCATTTTGGACACGTCCGGCGCGGAACGCTTGCTGGGGCAGGGGGACATGCTCTTCCAAAGCCCGGATGCGGCCGCGCCGCGCCGTTTGCAGGGATGTTTTGTCAGCGAGCCGGAATTAGCCAAATTGATCGGATACTGGCAGCGGGCGCGCCGCTTTAATTATGTGCCGGTGGCGGAAAGCGCCCAGCCCCGTCCGCCAGCCGCCCCATCGCCCCAGCCGGCCAAAAGGGAAACGGCCGTCCCCCCCGCCCCCGTACCGCCGCCCACGATTAACCTGGATGACGACGCGCCCACGCGCCCCACGCCTGCCATTGAAGAACTGGTGGCGGACGACCGGGAGGCGGTCGTTCAAGAGACGGAAGACCGGGAGGGGGTCGTTCAGGAGACGGCCGTGCCCCCGCCAACCCCGCCCGAACCGGAACCGCAGCCGCCGCTTTGGGAAGAATTGCAAAAAGCGCAAGAAGAGGCGGTCACACAAGCCCAGCACGAAGATGAGTTAATGCCCAAAGCCATCGCCTTGGTGCGGGAAATGCAAAAAGCATCCACCTCCCTGCTCCAGCGCCGCTTCCGTGTCGGCTATACCCGCGCCGCCCGCATGATTGACGCCATGGAAGAAATGGGCATCATCGGCCCCCCCACCGGCACCAGCAAAGCGCGGGCGGTGCTGCTCCCCAAAGAAGAGCAGCCCGAAGCAGCAAAAGAATAATCCAAAATCCAAAATCGGAAATCTAAAATCCTATGGCCCACCTCGAAGGACAGGAACGCGCCCAGTACGTGCAAAATATGTTCGCCCGCATCGCCGGCCGGTATGATCTGATGAACCGGGTAATGACGTTTGGGCAGGATATGAAATGGCGGCGGGGGGTGATTGAACAGGCGCGGCTGCCGCAAAACGGCCGTCTTCTGGACATCGCCACCGGCACCGGCGACATCGCTTACGAGGGGTTGAAACAGCAGCCGGGCATCACGGCCGTCGGCGGCGACTTCACCCTGGAAATGATGCAGGCGGGCAAGCTGTACCCGGAGCGGCAAGCCATCCACTGGGTGGGCGCCGACACGCTGGCCCTCCCGTTCCCCGACGATTATTTTGATGCGGTGACTTCTGGTTTTCTGATGCGGAATGTGATTGATGTGCCTGGCGCGTTCCGCGAGCAGTTGCGGGTGGCTAAGCCGGGCGGCCGTGTAGTCGTGCTCGAATCCAGCCCACCCAAGCGGAATGGGTTACGGCCGTTCATCCTCTTCCATCTAAACTTCGTCATCCCCACCCTGGGCAAACTCATCAGCGGCCAGTCCGACGCCTACCGCTACCTGCCCGACAGCACCCAGGGCTTCAAAGACCCCGACACCGTTGTAAACATCATGCGCCAAACCGGATATACAAACATCAAATACAAATTGTTCATGTTTGGCACAATCGCCATTCACGTCGGTCAAAAACCGGCGGAGGCCAGCTAAACATTCGTAAGAACACCTCACATTCTCCCAGATCGCCAAGTTCAGTTGCCGGCAAAGAATCAGACGTCATTGTATGCGGCCCAACAAGAAAACTCAAAAACGTCATAAAGATTCGTTGGAGATGGGCGGCAGTTATACAAGCAACGCTTTCCAAACTATCCTGCTCATATCATGGAGTTTGTATAAACTATGCTTTCCCCACTCCTTGTATATGATCGATTTTCAGGGCAATCATGTGAAATGGCACATGATTGCCCTGAGGTAATGTTATGTGTTGAGGAGTGCGCTTAACCAACCTGCCCACTTATTTATCGCTGAGGACAGCTTCGATATGCTCTGCCAACTTGTCGAAGGCTTGTGTCCAACCGCCGCCTGCGCCTGAGTCTGCTGGTACACCGGCGTGCGTCATCACCATTTTTGTACGCCCACCGAGGTCGTCTAATAACACGGTGATTTCAGTCATCGCAGGATACCCATCGGTCATTCCCATGGCAGACGGCGACACCACATTGCCTTGTTCATCAGCCATACTTTCTGTGTAAACGAGGCGCTCCTTCGGCACAATTTCCGTGTATTCACCAGTCGTCCACATTTTCATGCTGCCATCAGGTGATGCCATGCAAATCAGGCGCTTGCCACCGACGCGCATATCCATGTCGGCAACGGGCACGGTGAAGCCTTTTGGCCCGTACCACTTTTTGAAATGTTCGGGTTGTGTCCACATCTGCCAGATAAGGTCTTGGGGTGCATCGAAAGTACGTTCAATTACAACTTGACTCCTGCAGTTTCTCAAAATGAGGCTCTCAGGCGTCAAAAACGAACGATTTAGAACGATTCAGAGCCATTTCGGGCGTCGTTTTGCTCAATTTTGGGCATACTCACGACCTAAATGCAAAAAGTGCAGGACTTAAGTTACAACTGCATCTTTAGAAACAGTGCTGTCACTCATTGTCTTTCTCCTTGTTACTGAGTTGATTGATATAGTCGTCCATGCGGTCAAAGCGTGC
>JAJRVV010000086.1 GCA_024277135.1 Chloroflexota bacterium
AACTCAGAATTTGATTTATGTCAAGATTGGCGCTTGTTGGAAACATTGATTTTGCATAAACTGCATCGAAACCTTTGGTTTTTATTGACATAACTAAGTATTTTTCCAAAAATTTTAATATGCGATTGCCCTGGAGTTTGAGACAGGTGGCGTGCGGAGATAGAGAGAGTTCCCCTCTATCTCTACACTCTACCTCTATCTCACTTGATCCTGTAGCCATGCTCCTCGTTGCTGAAAAGCCAGGCCACCACCGCCCCAATTTCAATCGTTTCTGGCAGATACGTCTTGGTCGTCACCGAAGACGTCCCCCGCGTATGCAGCATATGCTTGGTGCGGATCATGTGGGCGAATCGGGTTTGCCACACCTGGAAGTTGGACGGCCGTAAATCCACCCAACCCTTCCGCGCCCAGGTATCTACATCCCCGTCATGGACAGGAAGCTCGTGGTAAATGCTCTCCGGAATATTGATGCGCGGCCCGCGAATCAGGCAGTTGCCATCCGGCATCAAAATGGGCACGCCGATAGACGTGATCAAGGTGCGCAGCAGCTCGTTGTGCGCCAAAAAGTCCATCAGCGTCTCTGAGATTTCCGTGACCGGCGTCTCCATCACTGCCGCCAACGTGCCGTAATTAAGCTTCAGCAGATGGGCTTCATACAGCAGTTTCGACAATTCCGGCGGCCCCAATTGGCCCAGCGCCACGCTGTGACTTTGGGTTTCCTCTTCGATGCGCGCCAGCTTGTCCAACGCCGTTTGCCGCAGCACACCCGCCCGGTAGCTGGGGTTGAGAATGCTGCTGTCCACGGCCGCCATCACATCATAACCGGTATTGCTGCCCTTGATTTCCAGCACCGCCTGCTCCGCGATCTCTTCCGGCGTCACAAACTCCATCTGGTCAATATGCGTGATCGTTTCAAACTCGCCCCGGGCAAAAAAGCCGTTTTCACCGGTATCTACGCCCGCCATTTTCAGCTTGCTGATACGGGGAAACTGGTTCTCGTCCCCGCGCAGGGCGAGACGGCCGTCCAGCGCCTGCTCCTTGCTCTCAAACCGAAACTGCGGCCGTCCCCGCACCTTAACGCTGTTATAACTTACCCGCCGGTAGCCGATCATGGCGCCCGGTTTTAACTCTTTCACCATCGGCCCTTCCGGGGTGCGCGCCATCAAAAACAACAGGCCAGTGTGAGCAAAGGCGACGGCCGTCTTGCTCATCAGTTTGGCGCTGGGGCGGTCTTCGCTGTGTGTGTACGGGATATTCAACCCCATGCCGCCCGTTCCCGTAGTGCCGATTTTCAGGTAGAGCCGGGTTCCCGCCTCTGTCATCGCTTTGTGCAGCATTTGCACATGCCGGATCAACTGCGGCAGCGATTGGGAAATAAGCAGCGTACTCACATTTTGTTCCAACTCTTTGCCCAACGCATCCAGACCCGCCAAATCTTCATGATCCACCACCTGGCGCAGCCGGCTGAGGATATCGAAGCTCTTTTTGCTTAAGCTGGACACATCCTGATAGCTGATAGCGGTAGCGGTGTTGATGCTATCCACCACCACATCCGGTTTATATTCACGAATGATCTGGCCCAAGCTGGAACGGCCGTACGCCTCTTCCAAATCGCCGAACAAATCCTGATACAATTGATCGCGCCGGGTGCGGCTTTGCAACAGCCGCCGCCGCCGTTCCAACGTGAACTCGTCGCGCACAAATACATCCCCCCAGGCGCCGACAAACTCAACTTGGGGAAACTCCTTACGCACATCATGCAAAAACTCGCGCACTTCGCCCCGAAACAAGCTGGCGACAATGATGCGCTCCGGTTCCAACTGGCGGGCAATTTCCCGCACCACCTGCGCCCCCACCAGCCCCGCGCCCCCCAAAACAAGAAAGCAACGGTCAGACATTGTGTTCCTCCAAACTTGCAAACTCAGTAGATCCAAAATCTGCCACGAATTGCACAAATTTCACGAATTAAGAACGTGTTTTTCGTGTAATTCGTGGCATTCGTGGCGAAAATCTTGATCTACTGAAACTGATTACCAGTATTCAGTAAGCAGTAAGCAGTAAGCAGTATTCAGTGGATGTTTCAGAGGTAGACTGTACTGAACACTGATGCTACTCCAACTCAACCGCCATCGCCACCGCTTCGCCGCCGCCCAAACAGAGGGAAGCAATGCCGCGAGACAAGCCGCGATTTCGCAGCGCATACAATAGCGTCACCAACAGGCGGGCGCCGCTGGCGCCAACAGGATGGCCCAAAGCGATGGCGCCGCCGTTCACATTCACTTTGTCCCAATCCCAATCGTAGCCGCCGCGCGTCAATTCCACGCCGTTAGCCAACGCCTGGGCGGCAAATGCCTCGTTCAACTCAATCAAGTCCACGTCAGCCAACGTCCAGCCCACTCTGTCCAGCAGCTTAGGCATCGCTTTGGCCGGGGCGGCGAACAACCATTTCGGCTCCACCGCCGCATGGGTGTAACCCACAATGCGGGCCAGCGGTTTTAACCCCTGTCGTTCCGCCTCGGCGCGGGACATGAGGACGACGGCCGCCGCCCCATCATTTAATCCTGGCGCATTCCCGGCCGTCACCGCCCCATCTTTCTCAAAAGCGGGGCGCAGTTTGCCCAACACCGCCATGCTGGTTCCCAATTCGTAGCCGCCATCGCTGAAGGTGGCTCGAATCGGTTCATCGTGAGCGACGACGGCCGTCCCTTTGCGCTGTTTGATTTCGACCGGTCCGATCTCGTCCTGGAAACGGCCGTGCGCCGTCGCCTCCGCCGCCAACGTGTGCGACCGCAGCGCAAATTCATCCATCTCCTGGCGGGTCACTTCAAACTGTTTGGCGATGAACTCGGCCGCATTCCCCATCGGCCACTCCTGGAACGAACACCACAGCCCGTCCTTCAAGAGGGAATCCTCTATCTGAGCATGACCATAACGCAAACCGGCGCGCGCCTTGGGCATGAGATAGGGCGCATTGGTCATGCTTTCCATGCCGCCGGCCACGAACACATCCGCTTCGCCGGCCACGATGCCATTGGCGGCCATCATCACCGCCTTCAAGCCAGAACCGCACACCTTGTTGACGGCCGCCGCCCCCACCGTGTTGGGCAGACCGCCGCGCAGCGCCGCCTGCCGCGCCGGCGCCTGCCCCGCCCCCGCCTGCACCACATGGCCCATGATCGCTTCATAAACAGTAGCCGGGTCCACCCCGGAACGGCCGACGGCCGCCCGCACCGCATGGGCGCCCAGATCGGTGGCGCTGAGTTGGCTCAACCCACCCATAAATCTACCGGTGGGGGTTCGCGCCGCCCCCACAATCACGACATCTTGTTTGTCATTTTTGCTCATGTTTGACTCCTGTTCAGTTGAAATAGTGGTCCGGTAACCGGACAGATACATTTTCCACCAAATCGAACCCTGGCACAAGGGAGAAAAGTCACCTCAATTTCGTCAAACGTAATGTTTTTAGATTGGTTCATTCTTGGAGAATGAACCAATCTTGGCAAAAGCCATTTATCAAGCCGGGGCGACTGCGCTATAATCCCGCCTCAATCATGAAAAAACTTTGGATTCTTCTCATTTCACTCCTCGTCCTGACCGCCTGCCAACAGCAAGACGAGACGGACGGCATTCCCCTGCCGCAAGATTCGTATGAGTTGGTGACGCTGACGCCCAAGCCGACGGAGACGGCCGTCCCCACCGAAGTCCCCATTTTGGAAGACGCCAGCGGCATTGGCCGCGCCTTTTTCCGCGCCTGGGAGGGGATGGATTTCCTGGGCATGTACAGTCTGCTCTCGCCGCAAACGCAGGCGGTGGTGGACAGCCAATCTTTTGTCGAGTTATACCAAGATGCGATGGCGACGGCCGTCGTCCGCTCCATCAGCTCCCAACCCCTTTCCATGATCCAGGAGGATGACGAGGCAGAATTTGGCGCGCGGGTGACGTGGGAGACGGCCGTGGTCGGCAGCATCACCCGCGACTACACCGTCCCCCTCGTCTACGAACAGGGGCGTTGGGGCATCCTGTGGGACGAAAGCCTGATCTTGCCCGAACTGGCTGGCGGCTACCGGCTGTTTATGGATTACCGCATCCCGGCTCGCGCCAACATCTACGACATTGACGGCTTGGCCCTCGCCTACCAGGGCAGCATCTTCACCCTGGGCGTCATCCCCGGCCAAATCGAAGATGAAGAAGCGATGCTAGACGCGCTCAGCCCGGTTCTCGGCCTGCCGCCGGCAGAAATTCAGGCGATTTACGCCCCGGCCCTGCCCGATTGGTATTGGCCCATCGGCGAAGCGCGCGAAGAGGTGATGCAGCAATACGGCGCTTCGCTGCAACCCTTCATCGGCAAAGGACTAACCTCCCCGGACACCCGGCTGACCCTGCTGTACACCCCCGAAGGCGTCGCCCCCCACATCGTCGGCTACACCGGCTTCATCCCCGCCGAAGAAATCGAAGCCTATCAAGCGCAAGGCTTTCGCGGCGACGAACAGGTGGGGCGCGCCGGATTGGAATTGTGGGGCGAAGAGTATCTCAACGGCGAGCGGGGCGGCGTGTTAACTGTCGTCGGCCCCAGCGGCGAGTACATCGCCACCGTACAGGAGAAGGAAGCCAAACAGGCGCGCAGTCTTTACACCACCATCAATCGAGAGTTTCAGCATGACGTTGAGGAAATGCTGGCCGACGCCATCATCTCTCATCCCATCGCCCAGGCTGGTTCCGTTATCATCATGGATGTCAACAGCGGCGCCATTCGCGCCATGGCCAGCTATCCTGCCTACAACCCCGTCGTTTTTGACTCTTTGCGCCAGGATTCGGCCGTGGCTCTGGGGCAGCTCTTCAGCGATCCGGGCCAACCCTTGCTCAACCGGGCCGCCCAGGGCGCCTATCCGCCCGGCTCCACCTTCAAAATCATCACCCTGGCCGCCGGGCTGAACAGCGGCCAATACACCGCCGATACCCGTTACACCAGCATCGGCAGTTGGAACCGGCTGGGCGATTCCTTCATCAAATATGATTGGCTGGAAGGGGGGCACGGCACAATTTCTTACCGGCAAGCCCTGGTGGTCTCTTGCAACTCCTGTTTTTACGACATGGGCTATGTTCTCGACGAATTCGACCCCGGCTTCTTGCCCTTCACCGCCCGGCAGTTTGGCCTGGGGCAGCCCACCGGCATCGAATTGCCGGAAGAAACAGGGTTAATCCCTGACAATGAGTGGAAGCTGCAAACACAGGGGGAAGGCTGGTCTCGCGGGGATGCGGTCAACATGGCGATTGGGCAGGGGTTCGTGCTGGTGACGCCGCTGCAAATGGTGGACATCGTCGCCGCCATCGCCAACGGCGGCACGTTGTACCAACCGACTTTGATTGACCGGATTGGGGCCGGCGGCGACGCGCCGGAGGAACCGACTCCGGCCCAAATTCGCGGCGAACTGCCGCTTTCCCCGGAAAATCTAGCCACGATTCAAGATGCGCTGTGGCGGGTGGCGAATACGCAGTCGGGCACGGCCGCTTACCGGTTTGAGAGGCTGCCCATCGTCGTCGCCGGAAAAACGGGCACGGCCGAATCTTCCTCCAGCGACCCGCACGCCTGGTTTGTCGGCTATGCCCCGGCCGAACCGTATACGCTGCGGGATGGCGCGCTGATTGAATCGCCGGAAATTGCGATTGTGGTGATGATCGAAAATGCGGGGGAAGGCTCGGATGTGGCCGCGCCCATTTTCCGCCGCTTGGTAGAGATGTATTACGGCATCACGCCGCGGGCGCGGCTGCCGTGGCAGTAGATTTTGGATTGGGGATTTTGGATTACGGTTATGGCGAAGAAGAAAACGAAGAAGCAGGATTGGCGGCAGGCGGTCCCAGCGGCGATGCGGCAGGCGGCGGAGCGGCGGTATGGCGCGGCCGCGCCCTCGTTCAATTATCGTTGGGAGCATGTGACGGCCGTGGTGACGCTGGCAAAAAGATTGGCCGCCCTCACCGGCGCCGACGCCGAGGTAGTGGAAGCGGCCGCCTGGCTGCACGACATCCGCAAGGAGATGAAGCAGGCGCATCCCCAGGAGGGAGCTAAATTTGCCCGCGAATTTCTGCCCAAAACGGATTTCCCCAAGAAAAAGATTGAAGCGGTGGCGCAGGCCATTGAGCAGCACATGGGGCTGTGGCGGAACGAGCCGTTGACGAACCTGGAAGCGCAAGTTTTATGGGATGCGGACAAATTGGCGAAGATGGGGTTGACGATGGCGTTTCATTTGACGGGTTGGCAGTTAACCGGGGGGAAATCAGCCACATTGGCAGACATCATCGGGCACGGCCGTGAAGCCGACTGGATGCTCAAAACCCTGGCCAGTTTCCACACGAAGCCGGCCCGCCGGGCAGCCAAAAAGCGGTTCAAGGCATATTGGAAATTGTGGGACAAATTGGAAAAAGAGTTAAACGGGCGCGACCTGGGCTAGAAATCAAACGACTGTCGTAGCTGGGTGAGCAATATCCTGGTGTGCTTCAGCATAAATACGAAGCGCAGCCACCATCCGCTGTTCATAATTGCTACCTAACGCTTGAAACCACGCTAATAAATCTGGGTCTAATTGAACGGTAACAGTTACTGGCTGTTCAGGCATCCGCCAGGTAGCTCTGTCAAAGAATGAATCATCCAAAGGCGGAAGCTCAGACCGGTCAATCGTTTCATCTGTTAACGCATCAATCATTTCCCAATTGGTCTCGGAGAAGTTGTTCATATCATCCTGGAAAATCAACCAACGGATACAAACGAACACCAGGAATCCATTCAAAATCCCCTGTATTAAGCGTCACCAAAGTCACTCGACGATGAATTGATGTGGCCGCAATAATTGCATCAGGAACGCTCATGTGAATACCTTTACTTCTCGCTCGGTAAAGGTATTCGCCAGCCTTGTCAGCCACACTCTTATCAACGTCATAGGTAATAAATCGAGATAGTAATTTTCTGGTAACCGTTCTTTCTTCTGGGTGCATACCGGCATGAATTTCCAGCCTGGTTATCGTGGAAATACCCAATCCCCCCAAGCTGCCTAAGCCGCGTAATAAGTTAACAATTGGCTTTTGACCACGAAGATGGCGAATCAGTATTCCTGTATCCAACAGGTAATTACTCATTGCCAGCCCACCCCCTGCGAAAATCTAACAACCAGTTATCAATGTCATCGCCAGTAGCAAATTCAGGATAACGGACGGCTGACCAGGCCCCCGCAGACTCTTCTAAGGCTTCTAATTGCTCGGCAATCGCCAACTGCGAAGCGATAGCCTGGGTGATGAATGAACTTCGTTGGCGAGACGGCACGTAAGCGTCCAAGCGGGCAATGAGTTCTTCGGGAAGCGTCACAGTTATTTTTTTAGTCGCTTTGTTTGGTACCAGCATAGCCATCCAACAAGACCTCCATTTAGATGTCTACATCATACATCCATTAAGCCGTGTGCGTCAACTGCATCTTTTCATCGGCCGTTTTTGTAGAAGAACTCGGTGACGGCCGGATGCACAAACCCGGAGCGGAACAACGCCTGGTACTCCCAACGGCCGTCAAAGTGCCCCCCCTCCTGATTCGCCAAAATCCAATAACTGAACGCCAGAAAATACGGCTCCCGCGTCCGCATCGCCTGGTATTGGAAAGCGATGTACTGCGCCTCCACCATCGGGTCGCTGCTGTACGAGCCGCCTTCGGTACCGATAATGGGCAATGACCGCCCCAGATGGCTGCGCACAATCTCATCATATTGGCGGTAGAGGAAGAAACCATCCGGGTCGTTGAACGGCCGTAACCCCTGATAATTATGCACTGACAACCAGGCATGGTTCAGCAGGTTCAAATCATTGTTATAGGCCAGCGCCCGCAGCGTCCGATCCAAAAAATCGTTGTGGTCATATTCGCCGCCAGGGCTAAAGCCGCCAATACCCGGCAGCCCGCCGGCGCTGATCACCTGCCGCGCCGCCCACGCCCACGCCGCCGCGTATTGGTTGGGATTGGCAAATCCCTGGTTGTTTTCAATGTTCGTATTCGGCTCATTATAAAGCTGATAGTAGTAGACCCCTTTGGCCCGGTAATGGCGCACCATAGCCGCAATGTCGCCGTCATACGCGGTGACATTGGAGCGGAACAGGCGCATCACCGGCATGATGCCATTAGCCGCCAGTTTATCCACCAAATAATCATTTTTGCCGATGTTGGCGCCATCGTTCAAAAAAACGACCCATTTGATGTTCATGCGCACCAATTCGCCCACGAACCGATCCACCACCCCCGGCGGCTGCTCCACGCTGGGAATCCAGTGCATGCCCCAACCGTTGTTACTGGCCGGAACCGGGAACGCCTGGTAAGGAATCACCTCATCATAACCGTATTGGTCAATTGGTTTGATGACGGGCGTTTCGGTGGGGTAGACCAGGGGGGTGGCGGTGGGGGTGGGGGTGGGGGTGTTGGTGGGGGTGACGGGGGTGTTGGTGGGAATGGGCAGCGGCGTGCTGGAAGGGACGGCCGTTTGCCGGATGCGGGTGGGCGATGGGGTGAGGACGGCCGTGCCCGGCAAAGGCGTCCACGTCGACGGCACGTCGCCCACTGTGGGAAAAGGCGCCGCCGCAACAATCGCCCGCGTCGGCAAGGGCAACATCTCGGTCTGGCAACCGACTAATGCCAAAAACAGCAAAATAAGGAGTGTTTTACCGGTGCGATTCACAAACGATTAACAATCAACAGCTAACAGCCAACAGCTAACGATACAAGTCTTGCTCTTTGGGCCGGTTCAGGTCGGCGGCGCGGCCGTCAACCTTTGGCAATGCCAATCCACAAATCAAAACCACTGGCCGTCCCTCGGCTGCCTGCCCCATCAGCAGCCCGGCGGCGGCGGCGATTTCGTCCGCCACGCCCACGTCGGTGTGTTCCAGCGTGTACCCGTATAAATCAGCCTCGCCGCGCCGGTCCCAAAGCGCCGGAATCCCGGCCGCGCCAATGGCCACGCCCACCGTACCCAGACGGAACGGCCGTCCATGACTATCGCAAATCACCACGCCCACGTCAATCCCCAATCGGTCACCCACCGCCTGCCGGATAGCCTGGGCCGAACGATCCGGGTCGAGCGGCAGCAACAGCACCGCTTCATCTTCCCCGTTATGCGCCACATTCGAGCGATCAATCCCGGCATTGGCGCTGGTAAAACCCAATCGGTGTGCCACGATTAACACGCCCTGTTTCATCCGTGAGATTTCGTCGCTCTCCTGCAAAATCAATTCCACCAGTCGGGGATCTTTAGCCGTCTGCGCCGCCACCGCCTGCGCCCGCGCCGATGGCGTCACATCGGCCAGCCGCACCAACCGCCCCTCTGCTTTGGAGATGATCTTTTGGGCAACCGCCAGCACGTCGCCGGTTTGCAGGCGCATATCAGCCGCCGCCAGCGCATCCAGAATCAATTGGGCCACATCATCCCCCGTCTGAACGTGAGGAATGCCGGGCACGGCCGTTAATTTCACCTCCGCCATACCGTCAATCCAATCCTGCTATGCGGATACCGGCGCTTTTCACCTTGTGGATGATGTTGATGGCGATGAGGACGGCCGTCAACTCCTCCACCGCCCGCGCATTTTGCAGCGCCCCCGCATTCACGCCCCGCAGCCCAGCATCACCACACAACTGCAAAGCGACTTGCTTGTCTGCTTTCTTGTCGCCACACACCAGCACATCACAATCCATCACGTGTTCCAAATCCAGCAGATGATGAGCGCCGATGTTTTGGAAGGCAGCGACGACGCGGGTGACTCCTGCCAGTTGGTTCTGCGCCTCCTCCGCCGCCGACAACCCGCTTTCCAGATGATGCACGCGCGATTTCTTTTCGCCGGAGGGAGCCACCACCGTGATCAGCAGCTTACCGGCCAACGCTTCCCGCACCGATTCCAGCGTGCCCGCCTGCGCCCAGTAGGGGACGGAGAGGACGACAAGTTCCGCTTGTTGGGCGGCCGTCAGGTTATCCGTGCCGGAGATGCTGCCTTGTGGCAGCCGCGCCAGCATGTCGGCCGCCGCCCGCTCCCCCTTTTCCCGCTGCCGGGAGCCGATGATGATCTCATGCCCGGCCGCCGCCCAACGGTAGCCCAAGCCAAAGCCTTCATTGCCAGTGCCGCCCAGTATTGCAATTTTCAATGGTTCACCTCGATTTATAGGAGCTTACGCCCGTTTAGTTTGGGCAATTATAGCGGGAATTGAGCGCCAGACATCCGATTTCTTGAAGAAATCGGATGCCTCTGTACAATGTGACCGGGTGAAACCAAAAATGCAAAACTCGTACACCTTTCGCAACGTCGTCCGCGACCCAAACCTGTTTTTTGGGCGAACCGACCCGCTGAACCGGCTGTTTGCTTTACTGGCAAATGGGCAAAGCGTGTCGGTGATTGGCGACCGGCGCATTGGCAAATCATCGCTGCTCTACATGGCCGGACGGCCGCAAGTTCAAGCCCGTATCGGCCGTTTTGATCTCTCGTCCCACCTGTTTGTCTACGTGGATTTGCAAGGCTGCCGATTGCGGGAACCATCAGCGTTGTTCAGGCATTGGTTGAAACAGGCGGCGCGGCAGGGGGACGGCCGTATCCAACTCACCTTGCCCCACCCCATCTCCTCCGACGTCTTTGAAGATGCCATCTACCAGATCAACCAACAAAATTGGCGGCTGGTTCTTTTGCTGGATGAATTCGACTGCATCAGCCAAAACGAACAGCTCGATCCCGCCTTTTTCAGTTTCTTGCGCTATCTGGCGACCAATTACAACCTGTCCTTTGTCACCGCTTCCCACCAGCGGCTGGGGGAATTGTGCCACGCCGACATTGTAGACTCCCCTTTCTTCAACATATTCGCCCTCATCTCCCTGGACGGGCTGACAGAAACGGCCGCCCGCGCCCTCATCACCCAGCCTTCCCAAAATGTCGGGCGCTCGCTGGCCGATCATGCCGACTGGGTGTTGGATTTGGCCGGAACCCAACCCCTTTTCCTCCAGATCGCCTGTTTTTATTTGTTGGAAGCTATACGGCAAGGGCAGGAGCAGGCGGTTGATCTGGCTCAGGTCGAAGCGCAATTTTGCCGGGAGGCGGCCGACCACTTTGCCTACGCCTGGGAACACGCCGATGCGCCCACGCGGACGGGGTGGCGGCACGGCCGTACCGACCATTACCTGATGAGGGGACGCGCCTTTCGCCAGTTCGTGAGAGAGCAGACGGCCGTCTCCCCCGCCCTTCCCATACAAACGGCCGACGTGGAAGCCGCTCTGGAAAGCTTGTGGCGGCCGGCGCAGTTGGCACAAAACCCGCTGGCCCAATCGCCGCAGGTGACTTACCATCTGGCGCAACAAAACCGGCCCGCCACCGGCCCCAACCGGGGCAAGGCGCTGCACGACTTGTTAAAATCCGCCATCGAAGCGCTGCGGCACGGCCGTGCCCCCGACCCAAACAACAGCCAATGGCGCGGCTGGTACATCCTGCGCCACAAATATGAAAAAGAGCAGCCCAACCGGCAAATTTACCTGCGCCTCAACCTCTCGGAACGCACCTTTTACCGGGAACGAAAGGCAGCGATTGAAGCGATAACGGCCGTGTTGGAACAGCTAACAATCAACAGCTAACAATCAACAACTCTCCCTCACCCTGGCGCCCCCTTGCCTTGTCGCCTTGTCACAAAATTGGCAGACAATGGCACACAGTGGCAGACCATCTCCTTTAAGCTAGCTTTGTTTCTACATCTCACTGGCCGCGCCTGATCGGATAGGTTGGGAGACGGCCGTCATTAGCCCGCCGATGAACCGGCAAAAGGAGAATAGCCATGCCTAAAACCAATCACCCCCCTTCCCCACGCCGCCGACGCGCCCTCTACCCCATCCTCGCCGCTCTCTCCGGCGGCCTCGTTTTCCTCCTCCTGTTTTGGGGACTGCTCAATCCATCAGCGCGCGCCGCCCCAAATGTCACAATCCGGTACGTTAACGGCAGCGGCGGCAGCGACAGCGGCGATTGCAGCAACTCTGCCGCCCCCTGCGCCACCATCACATACGCCATTGGCCAATCCGCCCCGGGCGACAAAGTCCGCGTCGCCAAAAGCGCGTACACAGAAACTTTTAGCATCCCCATAACACTCACCCTGAACGGCGGCTACGAAGCGGCCGGCTGGACGCGGAACATTGCCGCCAATCCCACCATCATAGACGCCAACGGCGCCAACGCCAGCGTGATTGATATCCCGCCAGGCGTCAGCGTAACCGTAGAAGGCTTCACTATCCAGGGATCCAATCTCGTCAACAGCAGCTATGGCGGCGGCTTCTTCATCAACGGCGCGGCCGTTGTTATCAGCGCCACCATTATCCAAAACAACAGCGCC